>CAXMLP010000077.1:0-9544 GCA_964194225.1 uncultured bacterium
ATTCTACCCTCGCCCTAAGCTGTTTCAGATCCCGTGGACCTGACCGCCGCAGACGAGCTCGTAGAACACCTCGTCGAGTTTTATGACCGGGTGGCCCCGGAATACGATTCCTGGGCCGGGGGCCTTCACGCGCGGGTTGCTGGACGCCTGGTAGAGGTGGCCGATCCCAAGCCGCGCGAGCAGGTTCTCGATGTCGGCTGTGGGACAGGCCTGGTCACCCGGCTGCTGGCTGCCAAGGTGGGTGACCGGGGTGGTGTGGTGGGCATCGACCTCAGCGCCAGGATGCTCGATCTGGCCCGGAGCCGGGCTCTCAAGAACACCACCTTTCTGACCATGGCGGCTGAGCACATGGTCTTTCGCGAGCAGAGCTTCGATCTCATCACCTACGGACAGTCGCTTCCCTACCTGGCGGACCCGGTCGGCAGCCTCGACGAAGCTGTCAGGCTGCTCAGGGTCGGTGGCCGCCTGGCACTCTCGCTCCACCGCCGCAGCCTCCAGACGGAGGCTCAGGACATCTTCTACCGCGTTCTCGGTGAGCTGGCCGTGAGCCATCACCTGCGGATCCCGGACCACTCGCCGGAGCGGTCGCACTTCGGGGAGAGGGAGAACCTGCCACGGCTCCTCGACGAGCTCGGCTTCACTGAGATCCGGCTGACCGAGATGGTGACCGGCGGCCGGGTTGCCACGCCCCGCGAGTGGACGAACCTGATGGCGGGCTCGGGGCCATTGCCGAATACCTTGATCTCCGTCCTCGGCCCTCGGCTGCGGTCGCAGTTCGAAGCCGAGCTGCAGGATCAGATGGCCGGGCTGGGTGACGAGGCGTTCCGGTACCACTTCGCCTTCATCTTCGCCGTGGGCACGCTCTCGGCCTAACGTGCCGTCTCGGAGGGGAGCGGTCGAGGCAGACCGGAGACGGCGTTGCTAGCCGGCGGGCTGAGAGCGTGGCCGAGGATCCCGTCCGCCACCCGGATACCCTGGCGCGCCAGTTTCTCGAGGCATCTCGGCTTGACGCCGGTGGGACGGAACTGACCGTGATCGGAGTCGGCCTCGAAGACGTAGATCTGGCGCAGCACGGGCACACCGTTGGAGTACCCGCCAAGCTCCGAGATCTCGAGGATCTTTCGCTTGCCGTCGGCGCGGCGCACCTGGTGGACGATCAGGTCGACCGCGGACACGATCTGCGCCCGGACCGCCTCCAGGGGAAGGTCGATCGAGGCGGACAGCACCATTGTCTCGAGCCGGGCCAGGGCGTCCGCCGCCGAGTTGGAGTGAATCGTGGACATGCTTCCGTCATGGCCGGTGTTCATCGCCTGGAGCATCTCGAGCGCTTCCGCGCCACGCACCTCGCCGACGATGATCCGGTCGGGGCGCATGCGAAGGCTGTTGCGGAGCAGTTGACGGATGGTGAGCTCACCTTCACCCTCGACGTTCGGCCCGCGATATTCGAGGCGGACAACGTGCGGATGCTGAAGCTGGAGCTCGGCGGTGTCCTCGATTGTGACGACGCGCTGGTCGGCGGGGATCAACGAGCCGAGCACATTGAGCGTCGTCGTCTTGCCAGAGCCGGTGCCTCCCGTGATGAGCAGGTTGGCCCCGCCGAGCACAGCCTGCTGCAGGAAGAGCGCCATATTCAGGTTGAGCGTGTCCTGCTTGATCAGCTCGCTCATGTCACTGAGGAACTTGGTGAACTTGCGGATGGTGAGGGTGGGACCATCGACTGAGGCGGGCGGGATGACGGCGTTGATGCGGCTTCCGTCCGGCAGACGAGCATCGACCATCGGGCTCGTCTCATCGATCCTCCGGCCGATTGAACCGGCCATGCGCCGGATCACCTCCAGCAGCTCATGGTCGCTGGCAAAGGTCTGGTTGCTGCTCTGCAGCTTGCCCTTGCGCTCTACGAAGACATTCTGGTGACCGTTGACCATGATCTCCGTCACCGTTGGATCGCTCAAAAGCGGATCCAGGGGGCCGAAGTGGAAGGCATTGCGAAGGATCAGGTCGCTCAGCTGCTGGAGCTCGGCGGGCGAGAGTAACAAGCCGTCCTCCGCCAGCAGTTTCGCGAGGTGACCACCGACGGCGGCCGTGAACTCAAGAGGGGACCGCTGATCCATGCGATCGTCGCGAATCCGGGCCAGCCGGGCCCGGTACACGCGGGCCAGCTCTGGCATCCTGCCCGCAGCGGGGTCGCGCCTGGCGAGCTCCGTGTCCGGCGCTGCCGCCTGGGGCCGGCGGCTGGCCGGGCCGAGCTTCTCAGCCGGACTTCGGGAATCCCACTCCTTGACGAAGAAGATGCCCTTCACAGCATGGAGGGAGACCAACGCCGGGATCAGCAGGCGCAGCCGGGCGTCCCACATGCGGAGCTTGAATCCTTCTCCCTCCTGGCCCCAGCTGTCATCGCGAAACGTACGGACGACCTCGCCATCGTGAAAACGAATGACGATCTTGGGGAGGTCCCGGTTGGCCCGGGGATCTCCCCCCTCGCTCTTCTCCATGTTGCCGGCGTGGATCAGCACGTATTTGATCGCGGAGAGGGACACCCAGACCAGATCGTTGTTCCCCCCGTCGGGGACCATCGGGAAGCCCATCTTGGTGAGCGTCATCGCTCCGGAGTCGCCCTCGATCCTTTCGCCGTCGGCGAAATGAACGGTGACTCTCAAGTGGGTGTTCCTGGATGCTGGATTGGAGTCACAGGAACCCAACACATAGGACGGGGTGGCGTCATTGCGGCGTCATCTCGCCAACGGCGGCGTTGGACTCCACCAATTGCGTCGGGTCGCGATAGCGGTGGCCCGCGTAGCCTTGATTGCCATGACCGGTCTCAGCCGAGCGGCGCTCCCCGACGGGCTGGTGGTCTTCGTAAAGCAGGATTGCCCCACCTGCGTAGCCATCGCGCCGGTCTTGGCTGAGTTGAAGGCCGGCCGCGAGCACCTCACCGTATACACCCAGGACGATCCCGCGTTTCCGTCCGGGGTCCATCCGGTTGACGACACCGAGCTCGAGGTCAGCTTTCGCCAGGGAATCGAGGTTGTGCCCACTCTGATGCGCGTTCGCGAGGGCCGGGTGGTCGAGGCGATCGTGGGCTGGCTGCGCTCGGACTGGCAGCGGATCACGGAGGTCGACGGTCTTGGCGCCGACCAGCCGGAATATCGGGCGGGCTGCGGCTCGCGCAGCGTCGACCCGGGCATGCCGGAGAAGCTCGCCGCGCGCTTTGCCGGCGACCTCCTCGCCTCGCGCCGGATCGAGCTCGGCGGAGCCGAGGACGACATCGAGGCGGGCTATGACCGCGGTTGGAGTGATGGACTGCCCGTGGTGCCTCCCACAGCCGAGCGTGTACACCGGATGTTGACGGGCACCACGCGCGATCCCCAGGAGATTGTTGCGGTGGTGCCGCCCGACCTGGTGCCCTGCACAGTTGAAAAGGTGGCCGTGAATGCCGTGCTGGCGGGGTGCAAGCCGGAGTATCTGCCCGTCGTCCTGGCGGCAGTCGAGGCGGCCTGCACAGATGAGTTCAACATGCACGGGCTCCTGGCGACCACGTATTTCGCAGGCCCGGTGGTCATCGTGAATGGGCCTATCACCAGGGCCATCGGTATGAACTCGGGGGTGAACGCCCTGGGGCCGGGCAGCCGCGCCAATGCCACCATCGGCCGCGCCCTGCAGCTCGTCGTCCGCAATGTCGGGGGCGGGAAACCGGGAGGGGTCGACAGGGCAACCCTGGGCAACCCCGGCAAGTACACATTCTGCTTCGCGGAGCGCGAGGCGGATTCGCCATGGGAACCGCTCCACGTCGAGCGCGGCATGCCGCCAGGCTCCTCGGCGGTGACCCTTTTCGCCGGAGAGGGACCGAGAGCCGCGTGGGACCAATTGGCCCGGACCCCGGAGGAGCTCTGTCGCAGCCTGGCGGCCGCGCTCCAGGCGACGCCCCACCCCAAGCTCGCGCTCGCCTTTGACGCATTCCTGGTCATCTCGCCCGACCACATGCGCGTCTTCCGAGACGCGGGCTGGAGCAAGGAACGCGTTCGGAAGGAGCTCATGGATCTGACGACCCGACCGGGTGCCGAGATGGTGCGCGGAGCGGGGGGCATCGCGGAGGGAATGCCGGAGCACATGCGCGATGCCTCAATTCCGAAATTCCGAGAGGATGGGCTCTGGCTGGTCCACGCCGGCGGCGGCGCCGGCCTTTTCAGTGCCGTGATCGGGGGCTGGGTCAACGGCCCCGGCGGCAGCATTCCGGTGACCAGGGAGGTCAGGACATGAGCACGACGACCCTTCTCGACCCGACCGGCGAGCGCAGCCCGGTGGCCCGTCAGCGGCAGCCCCGGCCGGAGTCCCTCGTGGATGTCAGGGTTGCGCTGCTTGACATCTCCAAGGCGCGCGGCGATGTCTTCCTCGACCGCCTCGAGGTCCTCCTCAACACGAAGGGCATTGCCACCGAGCGCTTTCGCAAGCCGACCTTTGCCAAGCCGGCCCCGGCGCTCCTCCGCCAGGAGATCCGCTCGCACTGCCAGGTGGTCGTCGAAGCCCTCGCTGATTGAGGGTCGTGCGCGTCGTGCAGTGTGCATGACATCACCAACCTCGAGGCCGAAGGCATGCCAGGGGTCTTCATCGCTTCGACCGAATTCATCGAGGCGGCCGCGTTCCAGGCTCAGGCGCTCGGTTTCGAACCCGCCCGCGTGTTCGTCCCGCACCCGATTCAGGACCGGCGCGACGACGAGCTGCGGGCACTGGCGGACGCCGCCTTTGATTCAATCTTGAACGAGCTCGTCAGCCAGAGATCGTGATGGCGAGGTTGCCGTCGCCTTGAAAGCCGTCGAGGTTTCGGACCTGGAACTGCCACGCGATGCGGAGGGACATGGTTACCTCGATTTTCTGGCCTCCTCGAGGCTCAGCATCGGTCTCGCGCTCTGGCCCGCCGAGGGGGTGGACCGGCAACGGCCGCACGCCGAGGATGAGATCTATTACGTCATCGCGGGTCGCGGTCGGCTGACCGTCGCGGGGGAGGAGCGCGGGGTCCAGTCAGGCAGCCTGATCCTCGTCACGGCCGGGGTTGAACACCGGTTTCACGACATCACCGAGGATCTCCGCGTCCTCGTCTTCTGGGCGCCCCCGCACAGCCCGACCGGCTGACCCGGGCGCCCGGATCGCGGCCAGGTTTACCGAATCTTCATCGTTCCATCTCCGTTGGCGGCCCGAGCGCGGGATGCACTGATCGCATGTCGGCAGAGCCAGGCGGTCATCCTCGCTCGCCGGATGGACGCTGGTGGTGGGACGGCGCCGACTGGCAACCGATCGGATCACTGCCTGTCCCGACGGTCACGCTCGACACGCCGCCCTCCGCACCGGCCGATTGGCCGGCCTGGCTGCCCCGGTCCGCTGATCCGGAGATGGTGGCTCGCGCCAGCCACGCCCCGATTGCACCGGCTCCGGCCGGCACGGTCGTGATCCCAGGCGAGGCGAGCACGTCAAGCTGGGTGGAGGCGAGGTTTGGGCCGGATCCAGGCGACGGCTCGCGCCGTCGGCGCGGGCCATTGATGGCCGGGGTTGGCGGGTTGGGAGTACTTGCAATGGTTTTCGCCGGGGCCGTCCTGACCCATTCCGAGTGGTACACATCGCCAGTGGCGGCCTTGCAATCGGGCGCCTATTCCTCGCCGAGCTCGACCGTGAAACCCAGCGCCGCGCCCACTGCAGTGGCACCGGTTGCTGCAGTCCCCAGTTCGGCGCTGCCAGCGGTCCCGCCGGGTTGGCTCGTGTACGTGAATCGGACCTGGAAGTACAGCATTGCTTACCCGCCCGATTGGTACCAACCGCCGGCGGACCCGGGGGGACAGGATTCGGCGCACTACTTCTCCAACGAAAATGTCGCCAAGCACGGTGTGATGGATCGCAATGGGATCGACCTGGCGGTCCAGGCCCGGCAACAGTGCCTCTCCGTGGGTGGTGTCCGCGGAGCTGGCGTCGAGCCCATCTCCTTTGCCCTGCTCTCCGTCGACGGGCATCCGGTCACCCGCTACTTCGACGAGTTCCGGCCAGGATCCGGGCTGGCTAATGGCTGGAACTTGACGGCGAACGTGCCGATAGGCGGCAACTGCATTCAGGTCGGGTCGTTCACCTATCTCCGCTCGGTATCCGAGGCCATGCGGCCGATCTTCGACCAGATGGTGGCCAGCCTGCGCCCCGCGTAACGCCAGCCGACGCTTCGCCGCGAAATCAGGAGACCGTGGCGCTCAGCCCTGGCAGCGAAGCCGCGAGTCGCTCCAGCTTCGCCCGGCCGCCGACACTCCCCAAGCCGATGATGAAGTCCGTGACGCCGATCGCAGCGAACGATCCCACGAAGTCAACCCAGGCCTGCTCGGAGTCGAACGCGCCGTCCTCGGCCCAGCCAACCAGGTAGGCACGCCGGATGCCCGCCGCATCTCGGCTCAGTTCGCGGCAGTGTTCTTCGAGTCGATCGAAGCGCTCCCGCAACTTGGTGAGCGTGGTTGTGGGCCGGTCACCGGGACCGCCCATCGTGACAAGGACATCAGCATGAAGCGCGGCCGTTTGAAGAGAGAAGCGTCCCTGGGCTGCCACCCAGATGGGAGGGCGAGGTCGCTGAACGGGCCCGGGACCCATGGGCAGCTGATCAAGCTGCCAGTGGACCCCCTTCAGCGCCACCGTGTCGCCACGAAGCCCGGCGTCGAGCACCTGGACCACCTCGCGCAGGCGCTCGCTCCGGCCACGCGGATCGAGGTAGTCGATTCCCAGCATTCGATGCTCGGATTCGTAGTACCCGGCTCCGACCGCCATCTCGAGGCGGCCGTCGGAGATCTGGTCAACCGTGATTGCCTCTTTGCACAACACACCCGGATTGCGGACGGCCGCATTCGTGACGGCGGTCCCGATCCGTATCCGCGAAGTACGCGCTGCCAGCCCGGCGAGCGTTGTCCAGCTCTCCAACAAAGGAGCGTTGGGGCGGAAGTCGGGCGAAAAGTGATCGATGAGCCAGGCGTTGTCAAAGCCCAGCCGCTCGATGAAAAGCCAATCGTCGAGGATCTCAGCAAATGGTCGCGCTTGCCCGGCCACAATTCCAAAGCGGAGGCCCATAGCGCCGCCAGTCTAATCCCGCGCGCCAACCCGCCGGCAGACGCGGTCAGATGGCGGCGGCGGCTCTCGTGAGAGAGGATTGGCTCAGGAGATTCGGAACTGGATTTGGTCTCGGTATTTCCCGTTCAGATAGATCTGGTACCGGTAGACGCCGGGGACCAGTTTGTGGCCAGCCTTGGCCTTCATTTCGAAGATGAGAAATAGCCCGGGACGGGCGAGCTTGGCCGAGCGGTTGTCGAGGTACTTGCCGTTCAGGTACCGCACATAGCTGATCTTTGTCTCGCTGGCCAGACCCTTGACCGGCACGAAGACGAAGACGTTGTGATCGCGGCCGCTGTCAAAAGCGTCGGCAATCCCTTCCGGGGCGCCGTTCGCGGAGAGTCCCCGCGCGACCATGAGCACCTGTGGGGCGGATCCTCCACCGCCCGACGGGGCGGTGGAGGGGGTGCCGCAGGCCATCCCCAAGCCTGCGGTGAGCCACACGACGGCCAGGATGCCGCCGTAGTTGCGCACTGCTGTTATTCCGGGGCCTCGACGGCCTCGGGCGCCTCGACGTCCTCGGCGACTTCGTTGGCCTCGCCCTGCTCATCGACCTCGACAGCGGACTCGTTCTCGGACTCCGCGACCTCGGCGGCCGTGGCTGCGTCCACGCGGTCGTGCTGGCCCTGGGTTATCGCCTGCGAGAGGTCACTGGTCGTAGCCGACCCGACCGCCTGGGCGCCGATCGCTCCTACTGACATCAGACTGAGGGCGCTGAGCCCCGCCAGCGCCAAAACCTTTGCTCGAAACATGTTGCTCCACTCCTTTGATTGGCCGCCTACCGACGGCACTTGATGCATATGAGTCGCTTGATGCGGCCGATTTATTCGCGGCCTGCCGGATCTTCAAAGGAGCGGGCTCGATCTGGTTCGCTTGCGATCGGAATAAAGTGACCCTTGGTGCGCAACCAAATAGGTAGGAGATGTTTCACAAGCACCTGACGCTCGAGCGTTACGAGGTCGCCGCCGAGGAGAGCCTCGAGCAGGGCGAGGCACTCCGCCTCAAGGCCGCCGGCTGTCCCCACTGTGCGGCCACAGTTGGCGAGCAGCCTCTCCAGCGCCTTCTCGCCACGTGGGAGGGCAGCAGCCAGATCGATCGCCCGGTGCCCTGGGAGGCCGCCCTGAAGCAGGCGCTGGAATCGCCCGCCCCGCCGGTTGCCAATTCCCGGCCCAGGCGATGGCGGCCGGTGTTGGTACTTGGCCTGGTGGCTGCTCTGCTCTTGGTCTCGCTCGTGCAGGCGTCCGCCTCCGCAGGCCCGGACAGCCCTCTCTACGGAGTGAGGGGAACGCAGGACTGGATTCGCGGCGCCATCACCCCCGAACCGGAACGGGCGCGGCTGGAGACCAAGCTGGCCAACGGCTACCTGGGTGACGCCCGCCACTCCGCTGTGCGCGACGATCAACACGCCGCCTCGGCATCGATGGAGCGCTTCTCGTACTGGATGGATCGCCTCCGCACGGACATCAAGCAGTCGGCCCGGTCTGAGAGGCCAGAGATCCGTGCCAGCCTCGCGGTCACGCGCTCGGTTCTCTCGGACATGGCGGCTGCTGGATTCGTCCCTGCCGCGGTCGCTCGCGGCCAGAGCACTCTCAAGGAAGTCGAGGATGAGTTCGAGGCCGAATCCCACGAGGGTGACTGATGTTCAGATCGGATCTCCACCTGAGGAGCCTGACGACCAGCAGCTGATCACTCTCATCGCCGGGGGGGACGGAGCCGCCTTCGGCCGCCTCGCAGTTCGTTTGGGGCGTCGCCTTCGAGCCGTCCTGTTCCGGCTGGGGTTGAGCGAGCCTGAACAGGAGGATGCCCTACAGGAGAGCCTGGTGGCGATCTGGCGGGGAGCGGCCACCTTCCGGGGCAGTTCAAGCGTGGCCACCTGGGCCACTCGCATCGCCATCAACCAGGGACTTTCAGTGATAAGGCGGCGGCGGGAGACAGCGCTGCCCGAGCCATTGATAACGGAACGGGGAGCCAGCATCACCGTCGAGGAAACCTGGGAGAGGCAGGCGGTCGGCCAGCAGGTGCGAATGGCAGTCTTGAGCCTGCCCGAGCAGCTCCGGGTGGTCGTCGTTCTCCGCGAATACGAGGACCTGAGCTACAAATCGATCGCGGAAGTCCTCGACGTCCCCATCGGCACCGTGATGTCCCGACTTCACAAGGCGCGGTCTCACCTGCGTCGGGAACTGGCCGGCGCCGCCGATCAGATCTGATGGCTGAGCTGCCCAACTCAACCGCGCACCCGGTTCCGACAGACCCCGACTGGTAACCGTCGCCCGGATCGGCGCTGGTTTGGTCGATTGAGCACCACCCTCGTCGTCGTCTGACTCATCAGGCGGTCAGAGACGACCGCCGGCCGAGAGAGTACGATCCGGCCGAAGGCCGTCCACCCCATTTGCAAATTGTGAGATTGGGTTCCAATGAGTTT
>CAXMLP010000078.1:0-3301 GCA_964194225.1 uncultured bacterium
AGCGTGCCCTGGCTGCCAAGGACATGGAGTTGAATCCCAAGGATCGCGAGTAGGCCGGCCAGGGTCACGACGAAGGACGGCACCCCGATCCGCGAAAACCAGAAGCCCTGAAACAGGCCGATTGCGCAGCCCACCGCCAGCATCGCGAGGATTCCCAACCACCACGGCGAATGGTTGAGGCTCACGATCACGCCCAGCGTGGCGGCGGTGACTCCTGCCACCGACCCGACGGAGAGATCGATCTCGCCGAGGAGCAGCACCAGCACCACGCCAATGGCGATCGTTCCCGTCACCGCGATCTGGAGGATCAGGTTGCTGAGGTTGCGGGCGGTCAGGAAATGCGGTTCCTGGAGATAGAAGAAGGTCCAGATCACCGCCAGACCCACGATCACCGGAAGCGGACCGAGTTCACCCTGCCGGATGCGACCCCGGGCAATCCGAGCCAAAGTCGCCATTGCGGGAACCAGGCCCCGCTGGCGGGCCGTTTCGAGCGCCTCCGCGACGGGCGCAACCTCCTCGGTTGCCATCCTCAGTTCTTGACCTGGCCGGCACCGGTGATGGCAGCGATCACCTCCTCGGGGGAGACCATCTCTCGTTCGAATGTCGCTACCAACCTACCCAGCCGGAGCACCATGATCCGGTCGGCAACCTCGAAGACCTCGTGCAGGTTGTGCGAGATGACCATGACTCCGAGGCCCTGACTCCGAAGGCGCTTGATGAGTTCCAACACCTGGTGCGTCTGGCTGACGCCAAGGGCGGCGGTCGGCTCATCGAGGAGAACCACCTTCGAATTCCACATCACGGCTTTCGAGATGGCGATGGCCTGTCTCTGACCGCCCGACAGCGCCGCGACGCGGCTGCGGACATTCTTGATGGTGGTGACCTGGAGGCTCTTCAAAGTCTCCAAGGACCGACGCTCCATCTCCACCTCCGACAGAGCCTGGAAGGGCGGCGGAGTGTAGCGGCCGGTGACCTCCCTGCCCAGGAACATGTTCTCGACCACGTCGAGGTTGTCACACAGAGCGAGGTCCTGGTAAACCGTCTCCACGCCGTGGCGCGTGGCATCCGCCGGGGAATGAAGGTGGATTGCCTCTCCGTCGAACAGGAGGGACCCGGCGTCGGCTGGGTGAACGCCGGAGATCACCTTGACGAGGGTCGATTTTCCAGCTCCGTTGTCCCCAACCAGTGCCACAACTTCGCCGGCGTAGATTTCGAGATCGACGTCGGTCAGGGCCTGGATGGCGCCGTAGTTCTTGCCGATCCCCTGGAGGCGCAGAACAGGGCGGCGCTCCCCGGTGGGAGCGCCGCCGACGCCAACTTCGCTCAAGCTCTTAGCAGGGCCCGGTCCCGGCCGGAATTCCGTTGCAGAGCTCAGCCTTGCTCACTGCCTTGTCGGCGATGAGAAGGTTCATGTTCGACTTGTCGATCACCTGGGGCGTCAAGGGCGCCCAGGGAACATCGCGGTTGCCGTTGTTGACGGTCTTGCCGTTGGCAAAGAGGCTCGCGTCGGGCTTCTGGTGCTTGAGCAGCGCTGCCGCAATCTGAGCGGAGATTTCGGCCTCCTGCTTCAGAGAACGCCAGACACTGATGCTCTGGGTTCCCTTGAGGATCCTCTGGTCGGCGGCAACTGTGCCGTCGAGTCCGGTGACCGGGACCTTGCCGGCCAGGCCCTGGGCCTGGAGTGCCGCAATGATGCCGCCGGCCATACCGTCGTTGGCGCTCAGCACGCCCTGCACGTTGTTGTTGCTCTTGGTGAGGACCTGCTCCATCTCCTGCTGAGCCTTGGAAGGTTCCCAGCCAGGAGTGTCGATGTTCGCCAGCTGCTTGCGCGCGCCCGAGTCAAACAGCGGCTGGAGAACGCTCATGTAGCCCTTCTTGAAGAGGGCCGCGTTGTCGTCGGTGGGAGAGCCGTTGATCACGGCGATGTTGTCTCCCTGCTTGGTGTGCTCGGCCAGCCACTTGCCCTGCTGCTTGCCAACCTCAACGCCGTCGACGGAGACGTAGTAGTCGACAGGGCTGTCCTTGACCAGGCGGTCATAGGCGATCACGGGGACCTTCTGCTTGTTGGCTGACTTGACGATGGCGGCGGCGGCCACCTGGTCGACGGGGATGATAACCAGGACCTTGGCGCCACCGGTGAGGGCGGCCTCGGCCTGTGACTGCTGCTTCGACTGGTCATTGAGGGCGTTGACGACGTTGACCTTGGCGTCCGGCGCGTACTTCTTCATGGCCTCGATGAAGAAGGGCTTGTCCTGCTCCTCCCATCGAGCGGTCACGTTCTCGGGAAGGAGGAACGTTACCGAGCCGCCTCCACTACCGGAACTGCTGCCGGTATCGCCGCCGCACGCGGAAACCAGGAGACCGACTGCCGCTGGCACCACGAGCCAACGAGCTGCTTTCGAACTGACGAATGATGGCAATGCGAACCCTCCCCTGAAATGTGGTCACCGGCCTCGGCCGGGCCGTCCCTATATTGGGCAAACAGAATTATGCAGGGAAATCCGTCTCCCCTTCACGGACGCCGAGCCGTGGTCACCGGAGGTTCGCAGGGCATCGGAAGATCGGCCGCCCTCGCCCTCGCTGCGGCGGGCGCCGATGTCGCTCTGATCGCGCTGACCAATCCTGAGGGAATGCGCGGGGTCCTCGAGGAGGTGCGCTCAGAGGGACGGCGCGCAATCGGAGTCATGGGCGATACCTCCGACGGAGGGCAGGTCGAGGCCTTCGCAGCCAAGGTCGAGAGCGAATGGGGCGGAATCGACATCTGGGTGAACAATGCTGCACGCCTTCTTGTCAGGCCCTTCCTCGAGATGACGGACGAGGAGTGGCAGGGGGTCATGGCGGTCAACCTGAACGGTTACTACCACGGCTGTCGAGCCGCCGTCCGTCGCATGGCCAGACAGCGAGAGGGTCGGATCATCAATGTCTCCTCGATCACCGATATTCAACCGATAGCTGAGATGACCGCCTACGTGACGGCCAAGGGCGGCGTGGTGGGCCTCACCCGGTCACTCGCGGTCGAGATGGCTCCTCTCGGCATCACGGTCAACGCGATCGCCCCCGGTGCGGTGGACACACCTCTGAATGCGACCGCCTACACCCCCGAGGTGCGCAGGAATTACGAGCTCCGGATCCCGCTCGGCCGGATCGCCGACCCCGCCGAGATCGCCGATGCAATCGTGTTTCTGGCCTCCCCGGCCTCCCGCTACATGACCGGCCACGAACTTGTGGTCGATGGTGGTCTGGCGCTCAACGGAAGCGTGGGGCACGCTCGCAGCTAGTGGACTGTAACGGCTGAATGAGG
>CAXMLP010000079.1:0-1589 GCA_964194225.1 uncultured bacterium
GAATAACGCAGCCGCGTCACCTTGCCACCCGGGGAGATCGCGAGCTGCTGGACGCGCACCTCCTCGGAGGAGACGCGCTCGAGCTCCCAGGCGAAGGGAGTTTGGATGCCGCCGCCGGCGTCGAGAAGCTGGAAGGTACCGAGCTGGAGCCAGCCGGGGGTGGTCTGCGACCAGGCCCAGAGCACCCCCATCTGGTTCGAGACGTTGACGGCCAGGAGCACCATCCCGTTGGTTACGACCAGGTCGGTCACCGGGTGATCGCGATAGCTGCGGATCTCGAGCCAGTTCGGATTCGCGAATCCCGAGGTCGGCACAGGATTGGCGGCCAGGGCCGGGTTCGCGTCGTAGGCATGGCAGCCGCCGGCGAAGGTCGGGGCCGAGGGCGGCTGGAAATAAGCGACCCCGGCCGGAGGGGACAGCACGATCGGGACCGGAGCCCCGACCTCCCCGCTCACGCGCGAGGTCGTGCCGCCTCCTGATCCCGGCGGCAGCGCAATCGCCTCGACTCCGGTGCCGGTGCAGGCAATGCTCCCAGGATTGGGCGGGATTACCCCGCCCGCGTGCCTGATGCGGTTGGGCGGGCCAGACCCCACATACAGCAGCCTGAAGGTCGCCTGCACGGTCCCAGTGGGTGAGAAATTGCCCTGATCCCACTCGAAGCGGTCGATCACGTACCACCCGTCGTGGACTGAGGACTGATTCAACGGCGCAGCAGGATCGGCGGTGGCGAAGGGCTGGACATATACCGGCCCCTCCTGGTTGTTGGCGAGCTCCTGCACCTGCTTGGCCAACGCCTCAACGGCGGCGCGGGAGCGCGGCGGGAAACCAGCGATAGTCTGCCAGGCAATGATCCGGGTGGTCAGGTCATATTCCTGCGCCGCGGAAGTCACCGGATAAGTGGCTGACTGGCCACCAGGGATCGCCATCGTATTGCTGCGATTGCCCGATCGAGGGCGAATCGCAGGGTGCGCCCCGCCGAGGTCGATATCGTTGATCCGCAACCTCAGATCCCGCCCATCGCTGACGCCAGCGCGTCATTGAAGCTGCCGCCCTGGATGTTGTAGTTGGTCGTCGAGCTCGAATAATTGTTGCCGCCGCCGGCCGAGGATGACGAGGAGGAGGCGCTCGATGGCGGGGGCGGCATGGCGGCGGAACTGCCGGCGGCGAGGCCTTTGACAAAATCGCCCCACCTGTCGTGCGCCCAGCCCGCCAGGGCCATTGCACCTTTGATGAGCGCCATCACCATTTCGCGGCCGATGCCCTCGGCGGCCGAAACCAACTTGCCGAGCTCCACGATCATCGACTCCACCCATTTCGGCCCCTCGCGGGCCACGGTCTTGATGAATTCCTCGGTCCACCTCGGCAGCGCGATCAGCGCAGCGACGAGAGCGAGGAACAGCTTGTTCTGGAGGTCGGCCAGCCCGGTGACCAACATCGCGATGAAGTGCCCCGCGGTGGTCAGCGCCTCCGAGCCCATCTGGACGGTCCATCGTTGAGTCGACTCATTGGTGCGCCGGAGCCAGTCCCAGATCTGACCGGGCAGGCGTTCTAGCTCTTTGCCGGCCGCGTCGAGGAATTCCTTCCCGCCT
>CAXMLP010000080.1:0-7669 GCA_964194225.1 uncultured bacterium
ATCATGAGGTCGGCCAGCTCGTCCACGATGATCACCAGATAGGCCAGCGGCTTGGCGCCGGTGGCGGAGGCCTTCTCGTTGTAGCCCTGAATGTTGCGGACCCCGATCCCGGAGAGGAGCTTGTAGCGCCGATCCATCTCGGCGACCGCCCAGCGCAGCGCGGCCGCCGCCTGGTGGGGCTCGACAAGCACGGGCACCATGAGGTGAGGCAGCCCGTTGTAGGCGGACATCTCCACCCGCTTGGGATCGATCAACATCAGCCGGAGCTGGGCCGGGGACGCCTGCATGAGCATCGAGGAGATGAGGGCGTTGATACACACCGACTTGCCCTGCCCGGTCGCACCCGCGATCAGCAGGTGGGGCATCCGGGTCATGTCCCCGACGATCGGTTGACCTGATACGTCGTTCCCAAGGGCCAGCGCGATGCTCCGGTTGCCGCCCGTGAAGCCGACCGAGCCGACCACCTCGCGCAGCGTCACCAGGCTGGCCGACCTGTTGGGCACCTCGATTCCGACCGCTGACTTGCCGGGGATCGGAGCTTCGATTCGCAGCGGCGAGGCCGCCAGGGCGAGGGCAAGATCGTTGTGCAGGCTGACAATGCGGCGAACGGGAACCCCTTCCGCCGGCTGGATCTCGTACTGGGTCACGGCCGGCCCGGGGTTGACACCAACCACCTTGCCCTGGACCCCGAAGGTCGAGAGGGTGTGCTCGATGACCCGGATATTGCGCTTGATCTCCTCCTGCATCCGCTCCTTGCGGACGGTGGCCGTCTCCAAAAGGTTGATGCTGGGCAGCTTCCAGTCGATGATCGGTTCGTCGTCCTCGGGGTCGGCGACGACCCGCATGATCTTGTCGACGGGCGGCCCGGGCGCAGCCGAGGAGACCCTCGGCGGCGCCGCCGGCTCGTCCGGGAGGTCATCGTCAAGCCGGTCAAGGAAGGAAGCCGAGGCGGGGGTCTCGGCGGGGGTCTCGGCGGCGGCCATGACCTCGGCGGCGGCGACGGCGGCCGGGATCGGCAGTCCCCTCTGGCGTTCCGCCTCCGAGCGGTGGCCGGCATCCGGCCGGGCCTCGGGGAGCCGGCTGCCGGCGCGCCGGATGAGGGCGTCGAGGCGCTCGCGCTCCACCTGCGCGGCGCGTGCGGTGGCCGCCAGCGCGGCGAGCGTGGCGGCGGGGCTGAAGTGGAAGACCACGATCAGCCCGAGCAGAAGGATCATGGTCAGCACCACCGCCGCGCCCCAGGGTCCGACATAGCTGGACACCCACCAGGCGATGGCGTCGCCGGCGGCCCCGCCGCCGACCTTGACCAGGCTCAGGAGGCCCAGGATGGCGATTGCCACCGCGAGCAGGGAGGCGATGTCCAGCCGGCGCACCTCGGGTGCCTGCGGCCAGATGAGGTAGACGCCGCCCCCCAGGACCAGGGCCACGACCACCGGCCAGCCCCAGCCGAAGCCGGCCCGCAGCGCCGGCGCGAAGGCGATGAAGATGAGGAGGCTCAGCCCGATCAGCGCAACCCCGGTCGCCTCGCGAGCCTGGGCCGGGGTCAGCAGCCGCCGACGAGTCCGGCGAGGCGCGCGCCCAGTCCCCGTCCGAGCCGGACTCGGAGTCCGCCCGCGGGTGGGAGTGCGACGTGGAGTACGTGTGGTGCCTTGACGCATAGGAGGACGTTGGGTACGGGCTGGGCAGGAATTATAGCCCCGGCCGGTGCCGGCGAACCATTCCTTCCAGCTCCGCCCCGTAACCTACAGCCCAGTGGCTGTTGAACCGTTCGCCCTGGCCGAGTTGCATTACTTCGAGCTGCTCGCCGCCCGCAAGGGTGGCAGCCTCGACGTGCGAACATTCCGGCGGTCGGTTCGGGCTCTCTCGGTCCGCGACATGGAGGGACGCGAGTGGATCCTCGGTCCCGAGGACGGCCAGTGGCACAATCGCCAGCACGACCGTTGGGTCACCGCCAACCCGCCGCGCCGCCTGGTCTGCCCGAGCTGCAGCCATCACAACCTCATCCGGCACAGCTTCTGCGTCGAGTGTGGCAAGTCGCTGCAGGGGGGTGGTCAAGCTGGTGCGCTGACCTCACCTCCGGCCTCCCATTAGGGAATCAGTCGAGCTCCTTCGAGAAGTCGGGCGGACGCTTCTCGGCGAAGGCCCGGGCGCCCTCGAGACCCCCCGGGGTGCGGCTGAAGACGTCGAGGGCCGACATCGCCAGTGCGCCGACCGCCCCCTGGTGCTCGGTGTCGACGTTGAAGCTGTACTTCAAGAACTTGAGCGCGGTGGGGCTCTTGGCGGCGATCTCCGCCGCCCAGCTCAGCGCCTCCGGCATCAGCTGCTCGGGCGGTACGACCTTATTGACCAGGCCCCAGCGCTCGGCGGTGACCGCGTCGTACTGGCGGCACAGGTACCAGATCTCCCGCGCTCGCTTCTCCCCCACCACCCGCGCCAGGTAAGCGGTGCCGAAGCCGGCGTCCCAGGAGCCGACGCGGGGGCCGGCCTGGCCGAAACGGGCGGTCTCCGATGCGATCGTGATATCGCAGAGAACGTGGAGGACATGGCCGCCACCGACCGCCACCCCGTTCACGGCTGCGATCACGGGTTTGGGAATTTCGCGGATCAGGCGGTGCAGCTGCTCCACCTGGAAGATCCCGGTCGCGGTGGGCCCGTAGTCACCTGTCTCCGCGCGCTGCTTCTGATCACCGCCGGCGCAGAAGGCCTTATCCCCCTCGCCGGTGAGGATGACGCAGCGAATCTTCTTATCCGCCCAGGCCTTGGTGAAGGCGTCCAACAGCTCGTCGATGGTGCGGCTTCGGAAGGCGTTGTACCGGTCGGGCCGGTTGATCTTGATGATCGCGGTTGGCCCGGCAACCTCGTAGAGCACGTCTGTGTAGTCGGCCGTTCTCATTCTGCTGGCAAGGCTAACCGGTCAGCTTGACGGACTGGATGACAGCCTCGACCCGGCGGTCGTCGCCCGCGTCCCAATCGCTCTGCGGGACTAGCGCGTCCACCCTGAAAAGGCTGTCTCGGCCCGAGATGTAGGCCCGCTCGAAGATCAGGGTCGTGCCGTCCAGCCGGGTGACCTTGAAGACCGCCTCCCGGCCCGCCCGGCCGTTGGCGAGGAAGCCGCTGATCCGGCGGAGGAGGTCGATCCTCAACCCCGACGGTGGCCGGGCGGCAAAGTTGGCGGCGTCGGAGGTCAGGGCCGTGGCCGGGTCGTGGGCGTCGGTCGCCGCCCGGCTGTCGCTGAGCGTACCCAGGGTCATCAGCACGCCGGTCGGTTTGGCGGCGAGGATGTCACCCCTGGTGTCGCCGAAGCTGATGCCGTCCGCGCTGAGCCTGGAGACCACCACAATCGGCAGCGGGGCGCTGCGATCGAGGCTGTAGTCGTATCCCACCCAGTCGCGCGGGACGGCGTAGTCGAGGTGCAGGTTCTGGCTGCGCAGCGCCCGCACCGCGCCCTGGGCGGGCACCGGCGACGCCTCCGCGGCGGGGCGCAGGACGAACTGGCTGACCTTGCTCACGGCGGGTCCGCCAAAGATGGTAAGCAGGATCAGCGCGCCGACCATGGGAATCATCGCAACGAGCAGCCAGAACCGCCAGACCGGCGAGCGCAGCTCACCGGCGGCCAGGTCGTGGCCACAGAACCCGCAGTACCTGTCGAATGGACCGGCGATGCCCCGACAGGCACCGCATTGCGCGAGCTGGAGCCCGCAGCTGGAACAGTGGTCCTGGTAGAGGGCGGGCGCGTCGCAGCGCGGGCAGTTGGAGGGCGCGGTGAGCGCTGCCGGCGGCAGCTTCACAGGTCAGTCACGATGGGTATCACCATCGGTCTGCGCTGGGTTCTCCGGTGGATGACGCGCTGGACCGCGTCATGAATGGTCTCCCTGATCACGGACAGCTCGGGCTCACCCTGGAACCGGCCCAGGTCGTGGATGACCGTCCGGCGCGCCTCAGCCAGCACCTCGCCGCTGACGTCGTCCTCCATGAAGCCGCGGGAGATCAGCTCCGGGCCGCTGCGCAGGGCGCCGGTGCCGCGGTCGACCCCGATCGTCACGATCACCATCCCGTCGTCCGCCAGGAGGCCTCGGTCCCGGAGCACCGCGTGTTCGACGTCTCCGATGCCAAGCCCATCCACGAAGACGTAGCCGGCCGGGATCTGTTCGCCAAGCGCGATCGAGTCGGCGGTCAGCTCGATCACCTGGCCGTCCTCGATGATCTTGATGTTCGCCTGCGCAATCCCCGAGGCGGCGGCCAACCGCGAGTTGTGCAGCAGCTGGCGGTACTCGCCATGCACGGGTATGAAAAAACGCGGCCGCACGGTCTCGATCATCCGTCTCAGCTCGTCGCGATAGGCGTGCCCCGAGACGTGGACCTTGGCCGTCGTGGAGTAGAAGACCTCACCGCCGTGCTTGTAAAGGTTGTTGATGGTCCGGTTCACCAGCGTCTCGTTGCCGGGGATGGGAGTGGCCGAGATGACCACCCAGTCACCGTCCCGCGCGCCGACCGCCGGGTGGCTGCGATTCGCGTAACGGGAGAGCGATGAGAGCGGCTCACCCTGGCTGCCGGCCATCAACAGCAGAAGCTTGTTCGGCGGCACCTCCTCGACCTGCCTGAGAGGGACGATCATGCCGGCCGGGACACGCAGGAAGCCTAGCTCCTGGGCGGTCTTGACGTTCGTCTGCAGGCTCCGGCCGGCGATCGCCACCCGCTTGCCGAATTGCTCAGCCAGCGTGAACAGCTGCTGGATGCGATGGATGTTGGAAGCGAAGGTCGCCACGATGATGCGGCCGGGCGCCTCCCGAAAGAGTCGCTCGAAGGGTTCGATCAGGTCGCGTTCCGAGCCGCTGTGGCCTTCCCGCTCGGCATTGGTGGAGTCGCTGAGAAGCATGAGCACGCCCTGGTCGCCGATCTGGCCAAGCCGCTCGAGATCGGTCGGCCGGCCCTCGGGCGGATCGTCATCGAGCTTGAAGTCGCCCGTGTAAACGACCGTCCCGATCGGCGTCCGGATGGCCAGCGCAGCTGCGTCCGGAATGCTGTGGCAGACGGGGATGAACTCCACGTTGAAGGGGCCCAGCTGGACTTTGTCTCCCATCCGAACCTCGCGCAGGTCGGCCTCCCTCAGGATCCGATGCTCTTTGAGCTTCGGCTTGACGAGACCGAGCGTCAGCCCCGCGCTGTAGACCGGAACATTGAGTCGCTTCAGGACGAAGGGCAGCGCACCGATGTGGTCCTCGTGCCCGTGCGTCAGCACTATGCCGAGGATCTTGCGGCCTGGCTCCAGCAGGTACGAGATGTCGGGAATGACGAGGTCGACGCCGTGCATCTCCTCGCGGGGGAACATCAGCCCCGCGTCAACCACCAGGACCTGCCCGTCCCACTCAAGTGCCCACATGTTGCGGCCGACCTCGCCAAGGCCGCCGAGCGGGATGTAGCGGAGCTTCAAATGAGGCTCAGCTGTTCGGGCTGCCCAGGCGGCGTGACCGGCGTGACCGGCGTGACCGGCGCGACCGGCGCGACTGGCGCGACCGGCTGGACGATGCTCGCCACGTGCCGGCCCACCTTCTCGAAGTCGGCCCGGAGGTCGGCGACGAGCGCTCCGTTGTGAAGTGCGGCGGCGGGATGGTAGACGGGTACGTAATTGATCCCATCGCGCACGACCATCTGGCCGCGAACCCGGCTGATCGGACCATGGCCGGGCAGGAGGCGCTCGAGGGCATGCCGGCCCAGCACGATGACCACCTTCGGCTGAACCAGCTTGAGCTGCCCCGTCAGGTAAGGGGCACACGCCGCTGCCTCGTTGGGCATCGGGTCGCGATTCTGTGGTGGGCGGCACTTGAGCACATTGGTGATGTAGACGTCGCCACGGTCAAGCCCGATCCCCGAGAGGAGCGTGTCGAGCATCTTCCCGGCCTGGCCGACAAAGGGCCGGCCCTGCATGTCCTCATTGAAGCCGGGCGCCTCCCCCACGATCATGATGTCCGCGGGACAGGGCCCCGTACCGGGGACCGCGTTGGTCCGGGTGGCGCTCAGCCCGCAGCGCCGGCAGGACCGTACCGCCTGGTGCAGCCGATCGAGTCGCTCGGCGTGGGGAAGGTTGTCCAGGGCTGGTGGACTTATTTGTGCACGGCGAGGGGAAGGCTGATGAGATCACCGGCCGCCCGGACGATGGTCAGCAGCGCCTCGCTCTCCGGCCGCGAGAGCGGCGCCAGCGGCAGGCGAAAGGGGCCCGCCGGGAAGCCCAGCGCATTCACGACGGTCTTAACGGGGATGGGGTTGCCAGCAACCGTCATCAGCGCCTTGATCACCGGCAGCAGCCGGCCATGGATCTGGCGGGCGCCCTCGTTATCACCCCTGAGATGGGCCTCGATCATCGACCTCATGGCCGTGCCGGCGATGTGGGAGACAACGCAGATCACCCCGTGGCCGCCCACGGCGAGCAGGGGCAGGGTGAAGGAGTCGTCGCCGCTCCAGACCTTCCATCCCGGCGGCTTGCCGGCGCAGACCAGGCCCATTTGGTCGAGGTCACCGGACGCCTCCTTGACACCAACGATGTTGGGGATCTCGGCACACCGCAGGGTGGTGGCCGCGGTCATGTTCACCCCGGTCCGGCCCTGGATGTTGTACATCACCACGGGTTTGCCGGAAGCCGAGTCGGCGATCGCCTTGAAATGCTGATACATGCCTTCCTGGGGGGGTTTGTTGTAGTAGGGAACCACCGCCAGGATGGCGTCGGCGCCGGCCTCGACCGCTCGAGCGGTGAGGGTCTGCGAATGATGGGTGTCGTTGGTTCCGGTGCCGGCCATCACCGTCCGGTCGGGCAGCGCCTGCTTGACCGCCTTCAACAGCTCGATCTTCTCCTCGTCCGAGAGAGCCGGGGCCTCGCCGGTGGTCCCGAACACGACCACTCCGTCGGAGCCGTTCTCGGTCAACAGGCGAGCCAGGCGCTGGGCGGCCGCGTAATCGACCTTGCCGTCCTCCGTGAAGGGCGTCAGCATCGCTGTCAGAAGCCTGCCGATTTCCGCCGGTGCGCTCATTGCTTCACCACTCCCATGTCGATGGCGAGCTCCGCCACCTGGACCGCATTGAGCGCGGCGCCCTTGCGGAGGTTGTCGCTGACGATCCAGAGCGCCAGCCCATTGGTCACCGAGGGGTCTCGGCGGATCCGGCCGACGAAGACGTCGTCCTGACCAGCCACCGTCGCCGGGGTCGGATACACCTGCGCCGCCGGGTCATCCTCGACGGTCACGCCGGATGACCGGCTGAGCAGCCCGCGTACTTCGTCCGCGCTGATCGGCTCGCCGGTCTCGATGAAAACCGCCTCGCCATGCCCGATCGGCACCGGGACACGGACGCAGGTGACCGCGATTCGCAGCTCTGGGTCGTGGAGGATCTTGCGCATCTCGTTGATCACCTTCACCTCCTCTTCGTTGTAGCCGCCCGCCTCCATCGGCCAGCCGCCCGGCACGACGTTATAGGCCAATTGCCGGGGGTAGACCTGGGCCGCGGGGACCTGCCCCTGCGCGATCGCCCGGGTCTGCTCCGCCAGCTCATCGACGAGGGGCTTGCCCGCTCCGCTCGCGCTCTGGTACGTGGCGACGACCAGCCTCTCGATGCCGACCGCGCGCCGAATTGGATCCGCGACCATGCTCAGCGGGATGGCGCAGCAGTTGGGGTTGGCGATGAT
>CAXMLP010000081.1:0-4908 GCA_964194225.1 uncultured bacterium
GACCGGGAATGGCGTGCGAAGTGGCGGGCGATCGGGATGGTCAGCGCCGAGAGGTCGGCGATATTCGCCCCCGAGCTGAGCAAACCGGCGATCAGGGCGCGCTTGATCATCCGCGCCGAGCGCGACCAGTCGCGACTGATGGCGATCGTCGAGCCGCGCGGGTAAAGCCCGCCGATGCCGGCTCCCAGGCGCGCTGCGAATTCGGGGGTGAACTCGATGTTGGAGAGCCCGGAGAGGCCATAGGAGTTGAAGAGCCCACGCTTCCAGGAGCCGGCCCAGATGATCGATTCGTTGACGACGGCGCCCGCCTCGATCTCCTTGTTGGGCCAGATCTTGACGTTGGCGTTGATCGTGGAGCCGGCGCCGATGACCACCTCATCACCGACGACGCTGCCCTCCTCGAGGAGGGTCGAGTTCTTCAGCCGGACCGCCCGGCAGACCACCGCGCCGCGCAGACGGCAGTTCTCGCCGACGTAGACGTGGCTCCAGATGATCGAGTTGGAGATCTTCGTGCCGGCGTCGATGGTGGTGTCGTCGCCGATCACCACGGGACCGTTGAGCCAGACTCCCGGCATCAGCCGCGACGCCGAGCCGATCAGCGCCGGACCCTCGATCCGGGCGTCGGGCGAGACGGCCGCGTCCTCGGCGATCCAGGTTGAGTCACCGACCCGAACCCCGGGAATGTCGACGGCCACCTTGCCCTCCAGGCAGTCGAAATTGGCCTTGAGGTAAGAGGAGTGGCTGCCGACGTCCTCCCAATAGCCGTCGGCAACCCAGCCGAAGACCGGTTCACCCTCCTTGAGGAGCCGTGGGAACACGTCGCCAGACCAATCGGTGACCTCGCCGGGCTTGAAATACTTGAAGACATCCGGCTCGAGGATGTAGATGCCGGTGTTGGCGAGGTCGCTGAAGACCTCACCCCAGGAGGGCTTCTCGAGAAAGCGCTGAACCGCCCCACCGTCATCAACCACCACGACTCCGTACTCCAGCGGGTTGGGGACGGGTTTCAGGACGATCGTCGCCATCGACTTGCGCTGGCGGTGAAAGCGCACGGCGGCGGTGAGGTCGATGTCCGTGAGGGCGTCGCCGCTGATGACCAGGAAGGTGTCGTGCAGCTGCGCCTCCGCCAGCCGGACCGAGCCCGCTGTCCCGAGCGGTGAATCCTCCACCGAGTAGCTCAGTGACACTCCCGAATCGGAGCCATCGCCGAAGTAGTTCCTGATGCTCGCCCCCATGTACTGAACGGTGGCGACGACGTCCCGCATCTGGTGCTTGCGCAGCAGGAAAAGGATGTGCTCCATGATCGGCCGGCCGGCCACCGGCACGAGGGGCTTGGGACGCGTGCTGGTCAGTGGGCGCAGCCGTGAGCCCTCCCCGCCGGCCATGACCACCGCCTTCACCCCTCTATCCTAGATTCGCTTGCTCGAGGAACTGACTGCTCTCGCCCTCAATCTCCGTTGGAGTTGGGACCCCAGGATCCGCCAGGTCTTCGAAGTGCTCAGTCCGCACCTGTGGGCGCAGACCCGTCACAACCCCATCGTGATGCTGGCCGAGCTTGGCGGCGACGGCGTCGCGGCGGCGGCGGCGCGCGCGGACTTCCAGGCGGCGTTCGAAACTGCCCGGGCGGCAGCCCGCGAGCATCTTGAGCGCCATCCTCAGTTCTTCGACGCCCGCGCCCCCCTGGTGATCGGCTATTTCTCGCTGGAATTCGGACTCTCCGATTGCCTGCCGATCTATTCGGGCGGTCTCGGGATCCTGGCCGGCGACCACCTGAAGGCGGCCAGCGATCTCAACCTGCCCCTGGTCGGCGTCGGGCTGATGTACCGCTGGGGTTTCGGCCGCCAGCGGATCACCGCGGAGGCCGAGCAATCGGAGATCTACCAGGAGAACCGGCCTGAGGACCTGCCCATCCGTCTGGTCGAGGCGGCCGGCGGAGAGCCCCTCCGGGTGGAGGCGCCGATCGGCGAGGAGACCGTCCAGATCGCGGTCTGGCGGACCCAGGTTGGCCGGATCCAGCTCTATCTGCTCGACACCGACATAGAGGAGAACCCCCTGCACCTGCGGGCGATCACCGATCGCCTATATGTGCCGGAGCCCGACCGGCGCCTGCGCCAGGAGATCGTGCTCGGCATCGGCGGTATGCGGGCTCTGAAAGCGCTCGGCATCGCGGCGACGGTCTTCCACCTCAATGAGGGTCACAGCTCACTCGTCGGTGTCGAGCGGATCCGCGAGCTGCGCAGCGAGCGGCAGCTCACCTTCGAGGAGGCTCGGCTGGTGGCGCGGGCCGGGATCGTGTTCACGACGCACACGCCGATCGCTGCCG
The DNA here is from genome assembly GCA_964194225.1 of uncultured bacterium. Taxonomy (GTDB): domain Bacteria; phylum Chloroflexota; class Dormibacteria; order Dormibacterales; family Dormibacteraceae; genus CAXMLP01. The sequence continues at coordinate 2,324 of CAXMLP010000081.1, forward strand.
GCTCCGACTATTTCGACCCCGGCCTGGTCTGGGACATGCTCGGTCCCTACCTCACTCAGACCGGCCTCAGCTTCGAGCGGTTCATGGACCTCGGTCGTGAAAAACCCGGCGACCCCCGGGGCCTGCTCTGCTCGACCTACCTGGCGCTCCGACTGGCCGATGTCAGCGTCGGTGTGTCCCGCCTTCATGGGACCGTTTCCCGCCGCCTCTGGAAGGAGGCCTGGCCGGGGATCAAGGAGGGCCACGTGCCGATCGGCGCGGTCACCAACGGAGTCCACCTGCCGTCCTGGGTTGCCGATGACATCGCGCACCTGCTTGCCGCTCATGTCGGCCCGGACTGGTGGGAGCTGCCGGCGGCAGACCAGCGCTGGGCGGGAGTGGACACGATCGATGACCTTGAACTGTGGAACATTCATTGTGCGCTTCGCCACCGGCTGGTTGCCTACGCCGGCAATCGGAGCGGTGAGCCACTCGATCCCGATGCGCTGACGATCGCCTTCAGCCGCCGATTCGCCCCCTACAAGCGGGCGACCCTCCTCCTCGGCGATCGCGGGCGTCTGGCCCGGCTCCTCGGCAACATCGATCAGCCGATCCAGTTCCTCTTTTCCGGCAAGGCGCACCCGGCCGACAAACCCGGCAAGGCGCTGCTGCACGAGATCGTCGAGCTCGCCCAGGCCGAAGCCCGCATCAGCTTCCTGGAGGATTACGACATCGACGTCGCGCGCCACCTGGTGCAGGGCGCGGATGTCTGGCTGAACAACCCGCGCCGGTTCCTCGAGGCGAGCGGAACCAGCGGGATGAAGGCGGCGGCGAATGGAGTTCTCAACCTGAGCATCCTCGACGGCTGGTGGGACGAGGCCTACAGCCCCGAGGTGGGTTGGGCCATCCCCTCGGGAGCCACCCTCGACCGACCGGACACGGATGACCTGGCCGAGGCCGAGGCGCTCTACCGCCTCCTCGAGCGCGAGCTGCTGCCCGTCTACTACGACCGCGACCCCGCCGGTGTGCCGAAGCGCTGGGTGGCGATGATGAAGGCGAGCATCCGCCGGCTGGCACCCGGCTTCAGCGCCCGCCGCATGGCGCTCGACTACTTCGAACAGGCCTACGCGCCGGCGGCGCGACGCGTCCAGCAGCTCCGCCTTTTACCTGACTGGGGCGGCTGAGCCGGGGCGGACTGGGGCGGCTGAGCCCGGGCTAGCCCGTCATACCTGCGGGCAGCACGCCGCGCCGGTCGCGATTGGAGACGATGGCCGTCCGGTAGAGCTCCACGTAGCGCCGCGCCGACTGCGCCCAGCTGACGTCCTGCTCCATGTCGCGCTTCACCAGGTCGCTCCAGGCGGCGGCGTGGCGGAAGTTCTCGGCCGCCCGGACCACAGCCGCGAAGAGCTGCCAGGGGTCGTAGTCGGTGAACATGAACCCAGTCCCCTGCCCGGTGGCCGGGTCAAGGTCGCGGACGGTGTCCACCAGGCCCCCGGTGGCGCGAACCACCGGAACCGAGCCGTAACGCATCCCGATCAGCTGGCCGAGGCCGCAGGGCTCGAAGCGGGACGCCATGAGCACCATGTCCGAGCCGGCGTAGATGAGCTGCGCCAGGTGGTAGTCGAAACCAATCGAGGCCGAGACCTGGCTCGGGTGGCGGGCCGCCTGTTCCCTGAACATGTCCTCGTAGCGCCGGTCGCCGGTGCCCAGGGCGACCATCTGGATGCCCTGTCCAACGATCGCGGGAAGCGCCTGTTCGACGAGGTCGAGGCCCTTCTGGTCATACAACCGCGAGATCAGCGCCAGGATCGGTGCCGGTGAATCGGCGAGCCCGAGCACCGCCCGGAGCGCCGCTTTGTTCTGCTTCTTCGGGGCAGGGTCGGCAGAGCTGTAGTGATGCGGAACGGCGGGGTCTGTCTGGGGGTCGAACAGCTCGACGTCGATTCCATTGACGATCCCGTGCAGCTTGTGCGCGTGGCGCTTGAAGAGCTCCTCCATACCCTCGCCGAACTCGGGCGACTGGATCTCCTGCGCGTAACGCTCGCTGACCGTGTTCACGATGTCGGCGAAGTGGACGCCGCGGCCCAGGATGTTGACAACGTCGTCCAGCTGCGGGACGCCCAGCTTGATCAGTCCCCACGACTCGAGACCGGCCAGGTGGAGCGATCCGAAGCCAAGCACGCCCTGGAAAGCGAGGTTGTGGATGGTCAGCACCGTCGCGATTCGGGCCATCTCGGTGTCCGAGCCGTGGAGAGTGTCAAGCAGGTTGGGGATCAGGGCCGTGTGCCAGTCGTGAACGTGGATCACGTCGGGGATGAAGTGCAGCGGTCGCAGCATCTCGAGCACGGCGCGGTTGAAGTAGATGAAGCGGGCGTCGTCGTCGCCGAACCCGTAAATGCCGTCGCGGTCATAGAGCTGGGGGCAGTCGATGAAGTAGGCCGGGACCTCTCCCAGACGTCCCTCGAGCACCGTGCACTTGATGACCTGGGACCCGAGCTGCACTTCCAGGTTGGGCACCACCGGCCGCAGCTGATGCAGATCGACGTCGATCTGCCGGTAGCGGGGCATCACCACTCGGACGTCCTGGCCGAGGCGGCGCAGTTCCT
>CAXMLP010000082.1:0-12074 GCA_964194225.1 uncultured bacterium
GTATAAGAGACAGGGTTGACACAGAGGGGCTCGGTGGACCTGGTGGCGGGCCCCGGTCCGTGGCTGGCGTTCGCCGTTGGGTTGGTCCTGTTAGCCGGCTGGCTCATTGTTCTATCGAAGCTGGGTCGGAACCCCATGAGTGCCCGACCGCGGCGCTTTGACATCGCGGCGATGACGTCCGCCGAACGGCGTTGGAACCTCGCGCTGGCCGCGTTCGGCATCGGGCTGATCGGCTGGTTGAATGGGGCCGCCACCGTGGACTGGGGGATCCTCGCCCCGACCCTGGTGGCAGGCCGTGCCGGCTCGGTCCTGCTGGCGGTGGGGCTCGCCCTCTTCCTCGTCACGATGATCGCCGGCGTCCTGTTCAGCTGGCGGCGGGCCAGGGGCGCCTACCGAGGTCGTGCCCGCGGGTAATCCGATTCTGCGCCCTGGCAATTGGTTCGTCGCACATCCGCAGTGACCGGAGAGGCCGCCCGCCGGCGGCCCCTCCGGAGTCGTCACGTCGAGGTCAGGACTTGTTGCTGAGCTGCTTTTGCCGTTCCGTAATCTGAATCCTCTTCGGCGTCGGGCGTGGCGCCTTCGGCAGAGTGACCGTCAGCACTCCGTCGGTGAAGCTGGCAGCGATGTCCTCCTGCTTCACGTCCCCCGGCAGATGGATACTGCGTTGATAGTTGCCGTAGGCGATTTCCTTGCGCAGGTAGCCGCGCTGCTGCTGGCTGGACTGTTCGGTGTGCTGGGCCTGAATCCTCAGCACCCCGTCCGCGAAGGTGACCTCGACCTCTTCAGGCTTGAAGCCGGGCACCGGTGCCTCGATCTCATAGCCGCTCTCTCCCTCCCTTACATCGAGTGGGAGGAAGTAGGTCGGCAGGCCCTGTCGCACCCCGCCGCCGGCCGGCGCGGCCGTGCCGAAGATGTCCTCGAACAGGCGATCCATCGAACCGTGAAGGCTCGCCAACTCACTACTTGGACTCCAACGAATCATCTGAACCACCTCCAATTTCAATAACGCAAGTGCGTTCCACAAAATCGTGTACCCACTGAAAAAAGCACCCTAAACATGAATTTTGTTCAAACGCTCGGAGTACATCATGAAGACTGACGGGGAGCGCGGCGCCCCTTGGATTGGATCGAGCCCCGGGATCGGGCCGGCCCCGAGCCACGATGGGAGAACTCGTCTCGACTACCTGATTTAGGGCGCCTTCGACTCCTCGCAAATCCGGCTAGGCTCATCACACGGTGCAATTGGGTACGCTCGCACGGCTGTTGGCCTGCGGGCAGGAGCGGGCCGGCCCGCGGTGGATCTGGGCCGGGTGACAGAATCGCGGCCGTCGGCGGAGGCGATCGCCACGTTTCAGCAGGGCCTGGCGAGGTTCTGGCAGCCGGTCGCCGCGGTGGAGCAGGTGACCGGCCAGCCCCTCGCGGTGGAGCTGCTGGGCCGCTCGCTGGTTCTCGCTCTGCTCGACGGTGAGGTCGTCGCATTCGACGACCTCTGCCGGCATTTCGGGGCCGCCCTGTCGGTGGGCCAGGTCATCGAGGGACGCCAGCTCCGCTGCGCCTACCACGGCTGGTCCTACGACGCCGGAGGCCGCTGCGTCGACATCCCGGCGCGTCGCGGCCTGCCCATCCCGCGCGAAGCTCGGGTCGCCAAGTATCCGGCCGCCGAGGCCTACGGGCTCGTCTGGGTCTGCCTCGCGGGCGAGCCGGCGGCAGGCCTGCCGGCGTATCCGGAGTTCGCCGACGGGAGGTACGCCAAGACCCCCATCCGCGTCTACGAACCATGGCGAGCGAGCGCCACCCGGATCGTAATGGCCACCCTGGACGACACGCATTTTCCCTGGGTGCATCCGGGGACGCTGGGAGATCCCGCCCACCCTGAGCCGCCCGACCACGTGGTCGATCAAGCGGACGATCACCTGGTGACCACCTATTCGATCAAGCAGCCGGCCAACGTGTCTTTGGGAAGCGGCGCAGGCGTGGCGGGTCTCGAAACGGTCAGGTACACGAACCATGTCTGGCCGACCACCGTTCGCCTTGTGAAGAAGGCCCCGGGCGGCAACTTTGTCCTCTTCCAGGCCATGCAGCCGATGGATTACGACCGGACGCGGATCTTTCTCCAGGTTGCCCGCGACTTTGACCTGGACCCGGAGCATCACCGGACGTACGTCGAATTTGAGGATGTCGTTCAATCCCAGGACCGCCCGATCGTCGAGTCGCAGCGCCCCTGGTTGCTGCCGCCGCTGAGCTCTCGCCTGATGCTCTACGTCCGGCCCGCCGACCTGCCGCTGATCGCATTCCAAAAATGGATGGAGGAGCTGGGCCTGCCCCAGATTTAGGGCGGGAACTTCAGCTGCGCGCCTCGCCCGCGCTTTCGACAATTGCTTCAGCTCGGGTTGAGTCGCCGGAGTCGGTGGCGAGTGGCAGCCTCAACCTGAACGTGCTGCCGGTGCCGAGCTGGGACTCAACTGTGATCTCGCCGCCGTGCATCCTGGCCACTCGCTGCGCGAGGTAAAGGCCCAGGCCCGTGCCCGGGATGCTGGCATTGTCCGGCGTGACGATCCGGCCGAAACGGGTGAACAGGCGTGCCTGGCCCTCGGCGCTGATGCCCATGCCCTCGTCGCGCACCTCGACGATGCCGAAGCCCTCCTCGGTGGAGAGGCTGCAATTGACCTCGCCGCCGGCGACCGAGTACTTGATCGCGTTGTCCAAGAGTATCGAGATCACCATGACCAGCCGACCGATGTCTCCCAGGACCAGCGCCGGCGCCGGCACGGTGACCACCAGGCGGTGCTCTGGGTGGGACTGCAGCTCCACGCCCCGGGTCGTCTCGGTGACCACAGCCCCCAGGTCTATGGGTTTGAAGTCAAGCTGAAGGTCCTGCTCGAGTTGGGCGGTGAGGAGCATCTCGTCGATCAGGCGCTGCATCTCGGCACCTTTCCCGACCAGGTTCGGCAGCGCATTCCGAACACCCTCGGGAAGCTCGCCAAAAGTACCGTCCTGCATCATCGAGATATATCCCTTGAGAACCGTCAGGGGGCCACGGAGCTCGTGGGACGCCAGGAGAAGGAACTCACTCTTCAGATTTTCGAGAGCTCCAATCCGTTCGGCGTGCTCACGGAGCTGGGCCTGGCGCTCGCTCGTCAGAGCTAGAAGCTGCGCCTCGGCCTGCTTGCGTTCGGTGATGTCCTGCGCGGTGCCGGCCATTCGCGCCGGACGACCGGTCTCATCCAGCTCGACGCGGCCGAGAGACTGATGGGTCCGGATCGTGCCATCCTGGCGGACGATCCGATGCTCGAAGCTGAAGGACGAACCGGTTTGAAATGCGTCGCCGATCCTGCTCCTCACGAATTCGCGATCGTCGGGATGGACCGCCGCCAGGTAGCCCTCATAGGTGAGGCTGCCCTCCGCCGGATTGCGCCCATAAAGGCGGTAGAGCTCCTCCGACCAGCCCACCGTGTCATTCGGAATGTCCCAGTACCAGCTGCCCAGGCCGGCGATGCGCTCAGCCTCGGCCAGCTGGCCCTCGCTCGCACTGACGCGGTTGGCCGTGGCCTCGGCCGCCGCCCTTCGCGCCCGTTCCTCGCGGAGGAGCCGGGAGTCGCGGACTGCCACTGCCATGATGGGCGCCAGCTGTTGAGCAGATTCGATGTCAGACTCGGAGAACCCGGGCTCGCGAAACCTCGACAGGAGGACCAGGCCCTCGATTTCGCCCCCAACCAACAGGGGAGCCGCAAGAAGGTGCCGAAACTCAGCCCGCCTCCCGGCAAGGTCGGGCGCCCTGCCGGCTGTGCCGACCTCGGTGGCGACGACCAGGCGGCGCTGCTGAATTGCCTCGACAAGGTGCGGTTGGTTGGCCGTTTTCCACCGGCTTCCGATCAGGGCAGCCGGTCCGGTGGTGTCGAAGCAAGCCTCGACGACGAGCTCATCGGCCTCCAGTCGGGCCACCGTTCCGCGGTCAGCGTGGGCGATGAGGACCCCGTGAGCGACCAATTGCTCGACCAGGCCCGAGGGCGACGGCGCGTTTGCCGTCATCTCCGTCGTGGCAGGCCGGCTGTCCCCAGCAAAAGGAATTGCAATGAGTTCAGCCCTGCCCCGGCTAGGAGCCCGCGGTCCCCTTACAAGAATCACTGTGGCAGTTGCGCATTGACCCGCACAATCTTAGGGGGCACCGATCGGACGGGCCGCGGCGAGTGTGGCAAGTTCATCCGGTCAAGAGCTCCAACTCAAGGGGTGAGCGCCGCCGGCCCCTCGGGGTGATCCGCTTATCCCCGATCGCCGCCTCGGTCCGGGCGGCGGCCCGGCCGATCTCCGCCCTGGCCGTCGCGCCGACGTCCTCGAGGAGGCGGACGGCGACCTTACCATCCGCCTGTTGGCCCCAGCCGCCGGCGATCCGGCCGTCCACCCACACGGTCGCTCCCACGTTGCCGGTTCGATCGAAGAGCCTCGCCGCATGGTCTCCCAGAAACCAGCCGCGCGCACTCCAACCCATCGGCGTCGGGTCAAGGCCGGGGAGCAGTGCCACCCAGGGCTCGGGGTCAGGTACCACCGCGTCGTCGGCGGCCAGGCTGATGCCCGGAATCCCCTCCAGGTCGACAGCGACCGTCTCGAGTCGCTCCAGCGCAGCGCGCGTCTCGCCCCGGCCCCAGCCGGTCCACCACTGCACGTCGGCAAGCGTCGCCGGGCCAAAGACAAGCAACCAACTGCGGACCAGCTCAGCACGCGCCGCCGCCCGGGTCGCGGCGTCAACCGGGGCCGGAGGCCGGTCCGCCAACCGCCAGCGGTACTGGTTCCCGTTCCACGATCCCCGCGGACGGCCGCGCAGGATGCGTCCCTCGGCGGCGAGCACGTTGGTCACCCAGCCGGTGAGATTGCTCGAGGCTTCGTATGCCTTGCCTTCGGACAGGGTGATCCGCGTCTGAAGCAGCTGCGTCGCCCGACCCAGCTCGGCGCCAGTCGACTCTCCGCACCTCGCCAGGCTCTCCAGGGCCGCACTGCAGGCCCTCTCCAGCCAGGCCTCGCCATCGTCGGCGATCGCGGCTCGTTTCAGCAGCTGGCCATAGCGGCGGCGCAGTTCGACCGCGACCGCATCGGCGGCGGCGGCCTGCACGACCGGTGCGGCCCTGGCGGTGACCACGAACATGGTTCGCCGCATCGCGAGCATCCGCACCAATTCCCCGGTGTCGTAGAGGGCTCGCTCCACGGCCGCGTGATCCGGGGACGGCATCCGAGCCGCAACCGAGAGGTAGACGGTGGCGGGGTCGGTGGCATGCAGTGCCAGAACACTGCCGGTAACCGCCACGGGATCTGTGCTTTGGGTACCCGGCGCCAACCGATGACGCACCCCCAGCCGCGCCCGGCGCTCCGCGACGGTCACCTTCCTCGCGCCCATCCCGCCATTAACGGTGATTCGTGGACCTCGGCGCTTGAGGGCAGCGGACAGCCCCGGCATTTATCCTCTCCGTATGACCCGCGGGCTCGAACGCGTCCGCAGCGAGGTCCGGGCGTTCCTGGATGAGGAACGAGCCCGCGGTGCGTTCGAACCTCGCTGCGACGCTTGGTTGGCCGGATACGATCCTGAGTTCTCGAAGCGGTTGGGGGCGCGCGGCTGGGTCGGCATGACGCTGCCCACCAAATACGGCGGCCATGAGCGGTCCCACCTCGAGCGCTACGCCGTGCTCGAGGAGCTGCTTGCCGCCGGCGCGCCCGTCGCGGCGCACTGGATCGCCGATCGCCAGACCGGACCGCTGCTGCTTCGGTACGGGACCGAGGAACAGCGGGAACGATTCCTGCCGGCCATCGCCCGCGGTGAGGCCCATTTCGGGATCGGCATGTCCGAACCGGACAGCGGCTCGGACCTGGCCTCCATCCGGACGTCCGCGCGGCGCACTGACGGTGGCTGGATCGTGAACGGCACCAAGATCTGGACCAGCCACGCCAACCACGGCGACTTCATGGTCACGCTCGTGCGGACCTCGCCTCAATCAGACGACAAACACGCCGGCCTCAGCCAGCTGATCGTGGATCTGCACGGGCAGGGGGTGGAGATCCGTCCCATTGCGCTGCTCTCCGGAGAGCTTCACTTCAATGAGGTCGTCTTCATCGATGCCTTCGTCGCCGACGCGATGCTGGTCGGACAGGACGGGGATGGCTGGCGGCAGGTGACCTCCGAGCTGACCCACGAGCGCTCAGGACCCGAACGGATTTTGAGCACCTTCCCGCTGCTCCAAGAACTCGTCAACGAGGTCGGCCCGACGCCGGCACCGCAGAGAGCTGCCGCCATCGGTGCGCTGATCGCCCGGCTCTGGGCACTGCGCAGCATGTCGATGCAGGTGGCCGAGCGGCTCGAGCGGGGAGACGTGGCGGCGGTTCCGGCAGCGCTCGTGAAGGACCTCGGGACCCGGTTTGAGAGCGAGGTGATAGAGGTCGCGCGCGACGTCGTGCCACCGCTTGAGGCCGGAGAAGACTTTCGGCGACTGTATTCCCAGGCAGTCACGGCAGCGCCCGGGTTCACGCTGCGAGGAGGCACCAGCGAGATATTGCGCGGCATCGTGGCGCGCTCACTCGAGGTGGAGGGAGCGCTGCCGGCGAACCTCGACCCCGAACAACGCCTCCTCGGCGAGACGGCGGCGGCTGTCTTTTCAGGCGGCCGCGACATCGCCGTCGAATTCGACCGGGCCGGTCTTGACGAGATCCGCCAGGGGGGCCTGGTGGAACGTGCCCTGGTGGCCAGGGTCGCTGCGTACAACGCCGCGCCGGAGGCTCTCTTCGAACGCCTCATGGACCCGGGGCCGTTGCTGCGGGCCGTACAGCTGGCCGGGGCCGCGGCCCGCGCCCGCGATCTGGCGGTTGTCTACGCGGCGGACCGGCGGCAGTTCGGCCAGGCGCTCAATCGCTTCCAGGCGATCCAGCAGCAGCTCGCCGAGATGGCCGGTGAGGCAGCGGTCGCTGCCGCGGCCGTCGACCAGGCCGTGCTTGATCCCACACCAAACCGCGTGGCGGCGGCAAAGGTCGTCGCTGGGCGCGCCGGGGCGCGCGTGGCGGCCATCTCGCACCAGGTGCACGGAGCGATCGGGTTCACCCATGAACATGCTCTCCACCAATTCACCACGCGAATCTGGCAGTGGCGTGACCAGGACGGCACCGAGGTCGAGCACGCCACCGCCCTCGGAACCGCCCTTGCCGGCCGCGACATCTGGGCTGCCACCACGTCGTATCGTTGAACCCGATGGCCTCCCGATATCGGGCTGATGCCGCTGGCAGGCCACGCACTCAGGTCATTCGTGCTGTCCTTCCGTTTTGGAGCCTGGTCGCGGTTGGCATTGCTTTGAGCGCCTGGCACTGGGCTCCGCAATGGGATGTCGTCATCTCTGCCGGGGCGGCCGTGTTTCTCGGCCTTCTCTCGCTGGTCGCCATCGCCGACCTGGGTTTGATCGGTGCCGGCAGTCGCCGCTCGGTGGAATGGCTCAAAGCCAAGCCCCTGTCGGAGGTGTGGGATCCGCTGCAGCCCAGCCTGATGGGTATCGCCTTCTTTTACGGGATCATCATTGGCCACTTCATCTGGCGATAGGCGGCCTCCGCAACCCCTGCGGCAGACCCGGGTCGGCCAGCTCGATCAGAGCCTCGATTTCGCGGCGGCGGCTGTGCTGCTCGGCATGCTGGGCTGGGCGGTCCTGGGTTTCAGCCGGCATCTCGATTGCAAGCCGGACCCGGTCACAGGCTTGGAGTCGTTCGCGCTGGTGTCAGCGTGCGCGGCGGGATTCGTGCTCGGGCGCGGGATGAGCCATCTGCTTGATGTTCAGCAGTCGCGCCAGCCGGGCACGCGCTACGTCGACAGGTGGCTGACGGCAGGCTGGGCGCGCATCCTGGTCCAGGCCGGGGTCGTGCTGTTTCTCGTCACCGCAACCGGCCTGCTCGTCTACGAAACCTATGGTCTTGATCCGCTCAACCGCGCCTGGCCGATCACCAGTTATGTGCGCTGCGCCACTCACCTGAATGGGGCGCTCGGGTTCGTGCTCTGCGCGTTCGGCGGAGGCTTCTTCTGCTTCATAGTTGGTCACTGGCTGTGGTACCCCTCACGCAGGGAATCGGAATGAGCACATTCATCGGTACCGCGTTCAATCCCCGCCTCGTGCAGCTCTTTGCGATCGTCTTCCTGGCGATGTTGACGCTCGCCGTGATGCTGGACATTGCCCTTGACAGGTCGGGCCAGGAGCCGCTCGCCCCGCGCGTCTCCCGCTGGGCCGGTCAGTTTCCATGGTTCGCCACGGGCCTCGCCCTCTTCGTGGGCATGATGGTCGCCCACTTCTTCCTCAGCCCCCTGTAGTCCACCAGGGATCAGCGCGACCCGCGGTGGCGCAGCCGGACAAGGTCACTGGCTACCCTGAGGTGACGAATGAATGAGGGCAAGCACCTGACCACCGAAATGATCGGCACCCGGCAACGACGCACTGACGGCATGGCCAAGGTCACCGGCCGGACCAAGTTCACCGCCGACCTCGATCTGGGACGGGTCGCCCACGTGCGCCTGCTGCTCAGCCCATACGCATCCGCCCTCATCACGGCAGTGCGCTGTGACGAGGCGAGGGCGCTGCCGGGTGTGATCGCGGTCGTTGCCGGCGCTGACCTGCCGGAGACCCCGGCCCGGGGCGCCGACGCTCCGCTTGCGCGCGGCCGCGTCTACTTCGCCGGCCAGCCCGTGGTGGCTGTCGTCGCTGATTCCGAGGCCATCGCAACTGATGCGATCGCCCTCCTGCAGGTCGACTACGAGGAGCTCCCGGCCGCCGTGACCCCGGAGGCGGCGCTCGCCGCGGATGCGCCGGCGGTGCTCGCCGATCCGTCGGCCGGATTGGACGACGCGGCTGCCCACGGCGCCGCGGTGGGCGGCCCCGCTGAGCCTCAGTCGCGCCACGTCAACGTCACCGGTGGAGTCTCCTTCAAGCAGGGGGACGCCGCGGCGATGCTCGCCGCCTGCGATGTGGTGATCGAAGGTTCATTCGACTCGCCCCAGGTCCATCAGGGCTTCCTGGAACCGCATATTGCGGCAGCTCGCTTCGAGGCGGACGGCACCTATACGATCTGGTCGCCGACCCAGGGTGTCTTTCCGACGCGCAACGGTGTGGCGGGGGCCCTCGGTGTACCCATCAGCGACGTCCGCGTGATCCAGACCGAGGTGGGCGGCGGGTTTGGCGGAAAGATGCTCCTTCTCGAGCCCATCGTCGCGCTGCTGGCCAAGCTCACCGGCCGCACGGTCCAGCTTGCGCTGAGCCGGACCGAGGAGTTCCAGATGGGACGCGGCGGTCCGGCGTTCCGGATCGATCTCAAGCTTGGCGCCGGACGGGACGGCCGCATGCGCGCCATCTGGGCTCGCATCCAGAGCGATAACGGAGCTGGCCAGGGTGGCATCGCCGGACTTGCCGCGACGATGATCGCGAGCACCTACCGCGTCCCTGATTACGACGTGGCGACAGTCGAGGTCGCGACCAACAAGAGCCCGGTCACCGCCTACCGGGCCCCCGGCGCGGTCCAGGCTTATTTCGCGCTCGAATCGGCAGTGGGAGAGCTCGCCACCACCCTTGGGATGGACCCGATCGAGCTCCGCCTGCTCAACGCCGTGCAGGAGGGTGACCCTATCTCGAATGGTCACCCTTGGCCGCGAATCGCCTTTCGGGAATGTCTCGAAGCAGCCCGGAGGCACCCTCTGTACACGACCCCGCTAGCACCCGGGGAGGCCCTCGGGGTGGCCGCGGGCGCCTGGCTGGGAGGCCTCGAACCGGCTGCCGCCGGCTGCCGCGTGGAGTCCGACGGCTCAGTCGTGGTTCACGCCGGCCACTCCGACATCAGCGGCAGCAACACCACCATCGCGATGATCGTCGCCGAGCTCCTCGGCGTCTCGATGGCGAAGGTTCGTATCCGCGGCGGTGATTCCGAGACGGCGCCCCACGCCGGCATGGCCGGGGGTAGCAAGACCGTTTACACGGTCGGGATGGCTGTTCACGAGGCGACCCTCGACGCTCGCAGCCAGCTCTTGGACATCGCCTCCGCCGAGATGGAGGTGGGCGTTGAGGACCTTGACCTGGTGGACGGTCATGTTCTGGTGAAGGGCGTCCCCGACAAGAGGGTCCCGATCGGACAGCTGGCCGGGCTGGCGACCCGGTTCGGCGGGCGTTATAAGCCAGTGCTGGGCCGCGGCCAGTCGGCTCAAACCAAGCAGTCGCCGATGTTCACAGTGCAACTCGCGAAGATCGCTGTTGATGCGGAGACGGGCAGCTGGCGGCTGCTCAATGTCGTCGCCATCCAGGACGTCGGCCGGGCGCTGAACCCGGGGGAGATCGAGGGCCAGATCCACGGCGGGGCACTGCAGGCCATGGCTCGGGCGATGACCGAGGAGATGGTCTGGGACCCTGACGGCAGCCTGCGCACCGCCAGTTTCATGGACTACGGGATGCCGAGCATCGAGCAGGCGGCGGCCAACTTCGAGATCGAGCTTCTGGAGATCCCAAGCGTTCACGGACCTTTCGGCGCCAAGGGAGTCGGGGAACCGCCGGCGATCCCCGGCCCGGCGGCTCTCGCCAACGCCCTCCGCAACGCCACGGGCGTGCGCATGGAGCGCATGCCCTTCGACTTCGCCAAGGTTTTCTCCTCGCTCGCCCCCCAGAGAGTCGCCCAGGCCTGAAGGAGGAATCCTCAGCTCGAGCCGGCGAGTCCCGAAGCTGAGGCGCCCATGACCAGCACCACCTTGCCGGTCGAGCGCCGCCCGGTCACCTCGCCGATGGCCGCCGGCGCTTGCTCGAGCGGGAAGCGACTGGACACATGAGGGTGGATCTTGCCCTTGGCGTAGAGCTCGAGGAGGGACACCGTGGCCGCTTCGATGAGGTCCGGCGCCAGCCGCTGGTAGAGGCCCCAATGAAGGCCGACCACGGCGTAATTCTTGACCAGGAGGTGGTTGGTGCGGGCCTCGGCGATTCGCCCTGAGGTGAACCCGACCACCACGATCCTGCCCTCGAAAGCGATGCACTTCGTGGAGCGGTCGAAGACATCCCCGCCGACCGGGTCATAGATGACGTCGGCACCCCGTCCCTCGGTGAATCCTTTGACAGCCTCGACAAAGTCCTCCGTGGTGTAGTTGATGGCGAGGTCGGCTCCCAGCTCGCGACAGAGGGCGACCTTTTCGGCTGAACCCGCGGTTGCCACGACCCTCGCTCCCGCCGCCTTGGCGAGCTGGATGGCGGCGCTCCCGACACCGCCCGCCCCCGCGTGAACCAGCACCACCTCCCCCGATTTGAGGCCGGCGCGACGCATGAGCCCGAACCACCCCGTCTGATAATTCACGAAGAAAGCGGCCGCCTGGTCGAAGGGCATGGCGTCCGGCAGCCGCACGGTGAGCTCGGGCCGGGCATCGACCAGCTCCGAGTAGCCGCCCTCCATGAGGCCCTGCGCGCGGAGCCGCGCGAGGACTCGGTCGCCGGGAGCAAAGCCGCTCGTGGCGGGAGCGGCGAGGACAGTTCCGGCCACCTCAGCCCCTGGCACGAAAGGCAGTTCTGGTTTGACCTGGTAGGTACCGGCGATTTGCAGCGAGTCGAAAAAATTGACCGCGGCGGCTTCAACAGTGATCCGCACCGCGTCGTCGGGTGGCGGTGGCGGCGTGAAGCTCTCGAGCTCCAGCACCTCGGGGCCGCCGAGTCGGCGCACAATCCAGGCTCTCACGGTCCCCATCGTAGAACTCCCCTGCTCCTCGGCTTCCGTCGCGATCGATTGCTGCGCCGGGTGTGGGGTTGGCCATCAACGCATAATTCAGGGAGCTTGCAGTTTCCGGCTAATGCTAATGGGGGATCGTGAAATGGATGAGACCAGTGTCTACCGGGTCACCGAGCTGATTGGAGTTAGTCCGAAGGGCTGGGAAGAGGCGGCCAAGAACGCTGTCGCAACCGCCTCGGCGACGCTCAAGGACCTGCGCATAGCCGAGGTCGTCAAGCTCGACATGACCATCGACAAGGGCAAGATCACCGGCTATCGAGCGCGCATCAACGTGTCCTTCAAGTACCACGCCGGCGGCTAGCAGCCCGTCCGAGTAACGCTTC
>CAXMLP010000083.1:0-6664 GCA_964194225.1 uncultured bacterium
ACTCGGTCACGCCGAGGTGGATCGGGTAGGGCCGCGCCTCCGCGAATTTTCGGTTGGCAAGGATGTTGGTCAGCACATCGGTGGCTTTGAGGCTCACCTTGATGTGGCCAGGACCGTAATCGAGGTCCTCCAGAATCTTGCAATGGCCGATCGCCACCTCGACCATCCGGTCGGCGGTCCGCTCCCTGTCGTCGCGGTCGATCGCATGGGCCTCGCGCATCGTCTTGTGGACCTCTTCAGGCAGCGAGCCGGCGTTCACGCCGATGCGGAAGGGGATGTCCCTCTCCTTTGCGGCGTTGACCACCCTGATGACCTTGTCGCGATCGATGATGTTGCCCGGGTTGAGGCGGAGGCAGGCCACGCCGGCCTGGATCGCCGCCAGGGCCAGGGTGTGGTCATAGTGGATGTCGGCGATGATCGGCAGCGGAGA
The DNA here is from genome assembly GCA_964194225.1 of uncultured bacterium. Taxonomy (GTDB): domain Bacteria; phylum Chloroflexota; class Dormibacteria; order Dormibacterales; family Dormibacteraceae; genus CAXMLP01. The sequence goes on from CAXMLP010000083.1 coordinate 431, forward strand.
CAGCCTGACGATCTCCTTCAGTGCCACGGCCGCCTCGTGGTCGGGGACGGCCGGCCGGACGAGCTCGCAGCCGGCATCCTTCAACTTCGCGATCTGTTCCAGTGTGGCCCTGACGTCGCGGGTGTCCGTCTTGGTCATGGTCTGGACGGCGATCGAGGCAGCGCCGCCGATCACGACGTCGCCGACCCGGACTGGGATCGAGTAGCGCCTCTTCTTCAACGCCCGCTCACTTGAGACCGGGGAACTGGTGGTTGACGATGCGCTGGATGTCAAAGAAGGCGATGAAAGCCACCAGGGCGAGCAGGGCGACGATGCCAAAGCGCTGCACCTGCATCTCCCGCTCGCGGTCGAAGGGCTGGCCGCGCAGCTTCTCCAAGAGGACCACCACGATCCGACCGCCATCCAGCGCCGGCAGCGGAAGCAGGTTGGCGAGCCCGAGGGCCACGGACAGCAGGGCGACCAGATTGAGCCAGTCCATGACGCCCGAGCGGGCCGCCTGCACGGTTATGTAGCCGATGCCGATGGCACCGGTCGCCCCCTGGGGCCCGAAGAGGCCGCCGGGGATCTGGCCGCTGGCCAGTGCGTAGATGCCCGAACCGATCCCCGCCGAGGCGACGAAGGGAAACGTGGCGCCAGCCACAACCGCATCCCAGGGAGTGATTATCTGGCCGGTTCCGACCCCGATCACATCTCGCCTCTGTTCGGCGCTGTACTCGGGTCTGATCGACAGTGTCTCGGCCCGCCGGGCGCCGTTGCGCCGCACGACGACGGTGACGGGCTCGCCATTGCTGTGAGCGACGGCGTTGCGGATGTCCTGCTGCTCGGTCAGTCGCCTGCCGTTGATGCTTTCGATACGATCTCCGGGCCGCAACCCGGCGCTGTAAGCGGGGCTGGGCTTGACGACGTAGAAGACCTTGCCGGGGTCGTTGTTCACCTGTGTGAGCGCCAGCCCGGTGACGATGAGGGCGGCCATCAGGAAATTCACCCCGGGCCCAGCCAGGAGGACCAGCAACCGCTGCCAGGCGGGCTTGCCGTGGAAGCCGTTGGCCGCCTGGTAGTCGCCCGGCTCCATGCCCGCCAGCCGGACATAGCCGCCGATCGGAAGCAGTCGAAGAGCGTAAAGGGTGGAGCCGCGCGTCCTCGCCCAGAGCCGGTTGCCCATGCCCAGGGAGAACTCGATGACGTGCACCTTGAACAGCTTGGCGAGAGCGAAGTGGCCGGCTTCGTGGGGACCGATGAGGAGGATGAACATGCCGATGACGGCGACTGCCCCGATCAGCCATGAGAGCAGGAGGTTCACCTGAAAACCTTACCCACGATCGACCGGAAGTAGTCGCGCCCCCAGGCGTCAGCCGCCATCACGTCGTCCAATGAAGATCCACCGCCGGTGTAACGTCCGAGAGCCGACTCCACTGCGCTGACGATGCCTGGAAACGGAATTTCGGATCTCAGGAAGGCGGCCACCGCCTCCTCGTTGACGGCGTTGAGGACTGCCGGATAGGTCCCCCCGGCGGCGGCGGCGCGCCTGGCCAGCGCCGGGGCGGGGAACCGATCGCCGTCGAGCGGCTGGAAGTCAAGGCGCCCCAGCGACTGCATCGCCAGCGGGGGCACGACGCCCGGCAGCCGATCGGGGTAGGCCAGCGCAAGCGCGATGGGAAGCCTCATGTCAGCGATGCCAAGCTGTGCCTTGATCGATCCGTCGATGAACTCGACCATCGAGTGGACGATGCTCTGGGGGTGAACCGCCACCTCGATTCGGTCCAGCGGGATCCCGAACAGGTGGTGTGCCTCGATCAGCTCGAGCCCCTTGTTCATCAGCGTGGCCGAGTCAACGGTGACCTTCGGGCCCATCGACCAGCGGGGATGGTTCAGTGCCTGCTCGACGGTCACCGAGCTCAACTCGGCAAGCGGCGCTTTGAGGAAGGGGCCGCCGGAGGCGGTGAGGATCAGTTTGCCAACGTTCTCCTGCCGCTCGCCCCAGAGGCACTGCCAGATCGCGCTGTGCTCGGAGTCGATCGGCCGCAGCCGGTGATGCGCCTGCGCCATGACGAGCTCGCCGGCCATCACGAGGACCTCCTTGGTGGCGAGCGCGACCACCTTGCCGGCGCGCAGCGCGGCCAGGGTGGGGGCAAGGGCCCGCGCGCCGGGAATCGCAGTGACAACCAGGTCGCAGTCCGGGTGGGTGACCATCTCTTCGGTGCGAGATTCGGCGTCCGGCTCGCCCGCCCCGACCACAAACCGAGCGGATCGATTGAGCGGGCGGGACCCGCTCAGGAGGCCGAACACCTCGAAGCGCTCGGGGAAGCTGTCGATGACGCTGAGGGTCTGGGTTCCGATCGAGCCGGTGGCGCCCAGGATGGCGACCCGGAGACGGCTCATCGAAGCAGTCCCAGGAACAGCGCGTAGTAATAGACGAGGATCGAGGGGAAGAGGATCGAATCGAACCGATCCAGCACGCCACCATGGCCAGGAATCAGGTTGGAAGAATCCTTGACCTTGGCGATCCTCTTCATCTGCGATTCGACCAGGTCGCCCATCTCGGCGCCGAGCCCGACCAGGATCCCAAGGGCGATGCTGTGCTGCAGCGGCAGGCCGAGGACGACTGCGCCGCCGAAGACCATCACCATCACCGCGGCGGTGATCCCTGCGATCGCCCCCTCCAATGTCTTGCGCGGGCTGATCCTTTGAAAGAACGGGGTCCGCCCGATGCGGGAGCCGACCAGGAGCGCTGCCACGTCAGTGACGACGGCCGCCAGGATCGTGAACAGCAGCCAGGCCAGCCCATGGTGGCCTGTGAAATAGAGCAGGAGGTAGAAGTTCATCGGGAGCCCGATATAGAGGGCGCCCGCCAGGCCCATGGCCCACCGCCCGAGACCCTCGCGCCGGCCCGGGATGAACAGGAAAGCCATCAGGCCCCCGATCAGGACTATGGAGAGAACGAGCTCGATGTCGACCGCCCGCAGGTAGGTCCCGCTGAAGGTTATGTAGGCGCCGAGCGGAAAGAGCAGCCAGCTCGGGGCCCGGTAGCCAAGCCGGCCGGAGATGATCCGGAATTCCCACAGCGAGAAGCCCGCGATCAGCAGGCAGACGGCGATGACGCCGTGCTTGCCACTCAGGATGCCCCCGATGCAGATCACGAGCAGCGCGATTCCGCTGGCGATGCGAATCAGCAGGTTCGACGGCCGGCCGCCCGGCGGGGCCGGCGCACCTGCGATCGGGGCGTCAGCGTCCGCCAAAGCGCCGCTCCCGCCTCTGATATTCGGCGATCGCCTCCTCCAGGTGAGGCTTGTCGAAGTCCGGCCACAGGGTCGGCGTGACGTAGAACTCGGCGTAGGCGGACTGCCAGAGGAGGAAATTGCTGGAGCGGCTCTCATTGGCGGTGCGGATCACCAGATCGGGGTCGGGCAGTTCAGCGGCGTAGAGCCGGCTCGCGATCGCCTTTTCATCGATGTCCTCGGCCGCCAGACCGTCGCGGATCAGGCGCCGGGTCGCGTCGACTATCTCAGCCCGGCCGCCGTAGTTCAGGCACACGTTGAGGATTCCCTGCCGGTTCGCAATCGTCTGCTCCTGCACCTCCCGCAGCATGCGCTGAAGCCGCTCACTGAGGCCGTCGCTGCGCCCGCTGATGAAAACGCGGATGCCCCGCTCGTTCAGCTCGTCGAACTCGCGCTGCACGGTCTCTTCGAAGAGGCGCATGAGACCGCCCACCTCGCGGCGGCTGCGCGACCAGTTCTCGGTGGAGAAGGCGTAGATGCTGAGCACGTCGATGCCGAGGTCGTCGCAGGCGTACATCACGCGCTTGATCGCGCGAACACCGGCCCGGTGGCCGAAGTTGACGCTCCGGCCCTGGTTCCTGGCCCACCGGCCATTGCCGTCCATGATGATCCCGACATGGTGGGGGATCGGGGGGTTCGGCGGGATCAATGGATGATGATGCGCGCTAGAGGTGCGTGGAGGTCAAACCTCCATCACCTCCGCCTCTTTGGCGCCCGCCAGGTGGTCCACCCGGCCCACGTGAAGATCGGTGATCTTCTGCAGGCGCTCAAGCGCTCGCTTGCCCTCGTCCTCCGGCACGTCACCGTCCTTCTGCAGGCGCTCGACCTGCTGCACCTCGTCGCGGCGGATGTTTCGGATCGCGACGCGCGCCTCCTCGGCCTTCTGACGAACCAGCTTCACGTAGTCGCGCCGCCGCTCCTCGGTAAGCGGCGGAATCGGGACGCGGATGACGCTGCCGTCCGATGCCGGGTTGAGCCCCAGCTCGGGCGCCCGCAGCGCCTTTTCGACGGCACCGATCTGGCTCCTGTCGTAGACGTTGACAAGCAGCATGCGAGCCTCGGGAGCGCTGATCTGGGCCAGTTGGTTGAGGGGCGTCGGCGTGCCGTAGTAGGGCACCATGACCTTGTCGATCAGCGCCGGGTTGGCCCGGCCCGTGCGAATGCTCAGGAGGTCGCGCTGCATCGACTCGATCGACTTGTTCATCTTGTTCTCTGCCTCAAGCAGGATGTCGTCAATCACGAGCGGCCACCACGGTGCCGATCTTCTCGCCGCGGACAACCCGCTCGATATTCCCCTCCTTCAAGAGATCGAACACGATGATCGGCAGCCGATTGTCCATGCAGAGGGTCAGGGCCGTGTTATCCATCACGTCGATGCCCTCCTCGTTGAGCGCCTCCAGGTAGTCGAGCCGGTCGTATTTCTTCGCACCCGGATTCTCCTTGGGATCGGCCTCGTAGATGCCGTCGACCTTGGTCGCCTTGAGCAGCACGTCAGCCTCGATTTCGAGAGCGCGAAGCGCGGCCGTGGTGTCGGTGGTGAAGTAGGGGTTGCCGGTACCCGCGGCCAGGATTATGACGCGGCCCTTCTCCAGGTGGCGGAGCGCGCGACGGCGAATCCACTGCTCGGCCACCTGCGGCATGGTGATTGCCGTCATGGTGCGCGCCGGCACCCCGCTGTCCTCGAGCGCCTCCTGCAGCGCGAGTGAATTGATCACGGTTGCGAGCATCCCCATGTAGTCACCGGTGGCCCGGTCGAAGCCTCGGCGGCTGGCGGCCATTCCCCGAAAGATGTTGCCGCCGCCGATCACAATGCCGACGTTGACCTCGAGCTCGTGGATCGTGCGAACCTGGCTCGCGATCGAGCGCACGATGTCGAAGTCAATGCCATATTGGCGGCTGCCGAGAAGCGCCTCCCCGCTCAGCTTGAGCAGCACCCGCCGGTATTTGGGAGGACTGTTCTTGGCAGTCATCGCTTCAGGCCGCTGGTCTCGCCGAACCCCGCGGCATCTAGCCCTCCTTGACGTTGAATCGAGTGAAGCGCCGGATATTGATGTTCTCCTGGAGCTTCGAGATGTGCTCCTTGACGAGGTCCTCGATGCTGGTCTTGGGCTCCCTCACCCAGGGCTGCTCGAGCAGACAGGTCTCCTTGTAGAAGTTGTTCAGGCGGCCCTCGACAATCTTGTCCCAGGCGGCCTCCGGCCGGCCCTCGTTGCGAGCCTGCTCCCTGGCGACCTCGCGCTCCTGATCGATGAGAGCCGGCGGGACCTCCTCGCGGGAGACCCAGCGGGGCGCGGCTGCGGCGACATGCATGGCTAGCTCACGCGCCAGGCCGCGGAAGTCGTCGCCCTTGGCCACGAAGTCGCTCTCGCAGTTGACCTCGATCATCGCTCCGGTCTGCGGCGGGTAGTCGCCGGTGCGATGCAGATAGGCCTCCACGACACCGTTGGCGGTCGCCCGGCCGGCCCGTTTGCCCGCCTTGGCGATGCCCTGCTCGCGCAGCCAAACGACGGCCCTCTCGATGTCGCCGGCGGTCGCCTCCATCGCCTTCTTGCAGTCCATCATCCCCGCGCCGGTCATGTCTCTGAGCTGCTTGATGGTTTTCGGTGAAATTTCAGCCACTAGCGATCCTCGTCCTCGCGGGTGAGGAACTCATCCTCGGAGACGCTCGGAAGGCGATAGTCCTCGTCCTCCTCCAGGTACTCCTCGGGAATCTCGTAGGTGGGCTCGGTGGGCAGGAACTCGCGATCATCCATCGCCGGCAGCTCGCCCTCGGCGACCTCCTGGCGGCCCTCGAGGCAGGCGTCCGCCATCTTGCCGGTGATCAGCTTGACGGCACGGATGGCGTCATCGTTGCCCGGGATCACGTACTGAATGAGCTCCGGGTCGCAGTTCGAGTCGGTGATCGCCACGACCGGGATCTTGAGGCGGTTGGCCTCGGTGACCGCGATGTGCTCCTTCT
>CAXMLP010000084.1:0-2126 GCA_964194225.1 uncultured bacterium
CCTTCAAGTCGACCAACCCGATCGAGTCCATGATCTCGGTGGCGAGGACCGTGACGGGGAACGTCAAGCGCTGGCGCAACGGCGAGATGGTTCTGCGCTGGACCGCGGCCGGCGTGCTCGAGGCCGAGAAGCAGTTTCGGCGCGTCAACGGCTACCGCGACCTGCAGCTACTCCGCCACGCCCTGGAGTCGACGCTGCCTCCGACCGCGACCGCCACTGTGGCCTGACCTGGCCCGAGCCAGGGGTCCTTGGACGCGCGGCACCTCGCCGCGCGTCTCCTGGTGGCTCTCAGGGCCTCGGTTTTCCGACGCGGCGCAGCAATTCGCGTCATCGACCTCTACCAGCTCACGCGGGTCTGCCGACGAACCGGCCGTCAACCTGTGGTGTCCCGCGCTACGCCACTGACGGCAGGACCGCGCCGAAATTCCACGGGAAGCGGGACAACCTCCCCGAAGGTTTCGTGGTGGCCCACCAGGTTCACCTCGGCAACCCCTACGACACTGACACTCTGCGTCCGCTGCTCCAGCAAGCCAAGGCCATCGGGATGCGGGTGCGAACGGTGTTCGCTGATCGAGGCTTCGGCAACGAGGCCGCCGACGCGGTCATAAGAGGGGAGGCAATTCCTGACCAGGTAATCCCGAGGGTGGGTAAGCCGGCACCGGTGGAGGCAACCCGAAGCTGGCGGCGCCGATATCGCTGGAGAGCCGGCGCAGAAGGCCGGATCAGCCACCTCAAGCGCCAGTACGGGCTGAACCGAACTCGGCTCAAGGGCTACGCCGGCGCCCAGATCTGGGCGGGATATGGGATTCTCACCAGCAATCTCAACCGGATGGTTGCCCTCGCCGGGTAGTCACCGCCCTCCAAACCTCGGGTCGCCCCGGTAAATTCTCGCCCCAGATGACCCCCGGCAGGACTGCTTCAGCGCCTCCGGTTTTTCAGGGGGAAGTAACTAACCGACTAGACGCGACTCGTAGGCAAGAATTACTGCTTGGACCCGGTCGCGGAGCCCGAGCTTATCGAGGACATGCGCCACATGGGTCTTAACCGTGCTCTCGCTAACATGCAATTCGCTGGCGATTTCGGCGTTGCTGAGTCCCCTCGCGACTTGATGTAGGACCGCAAGCTCTCGCTCGGTCAGGCCCTTGATCGCCTCCCGCTTTGGAATCCGCTCAGGTCGTCCGGCGAACTCCTGGATCAACCGCTTGGTCACCGACGGCGAGAGCAGAGCTTCGCCGGCCATTACCACACGGACAGCGTTCACCAACTCTTCGGGCGGAGCTGACTTCAACAAGAAGGCCGAGGCACCTGCCGACAGAGCGGCAAAGACATACTCGTCCAGCTCGTAGGTAGTTAGGATGACCACCCGAGTCATCGAGCTGATCTGCTTGGTGGCGGCTATGCCATCGAGCCTCGGCATGCGGATGTCCATCAGGGTTACGTCAGGAAGCTCGCCAGTGACCAGCTCGACCGCTTCGACGCCGTCCGCGGCCTCGCCTACGACCTCCAGATCCGGCTGAGCCTCCAGGATCAGCCTTAGCCCCGCTCGGACCATGGACTGGTCATCGGCGATCGCTACTCGCGCCATCAGAACCTCAACATAGCCTGGACCGTGAACCCACCCAGATCAGAGGATTCGGTGCGAAGCTCGCCATCGAACATCGCCAACCGCTCGCGCATGCCAAGTAGTCCGTGGCCCCCGCTGCCATTTGCACCCATCACCTCCCCCTTGCCGTTGTCATGCACCGTAAGGGCGAGCTGATCCGAGCTGCAGGCGATGCTGACCTCCACCCGCGACGCACAGGCGTGTTTGAGGATGTTGGTCACCGCCTCCTGCAGCACGCGATAACCGGTCAGATCGGCGCTGGCTGGCAAAGCATCAACCAGTCCAGAGACGCTGGTATGAACCTCAATGCCAGCATCCTGGAGTGCTTGTATTAGTTTGTCCAAGCGGGCGAGACTCGGTTGAGGTTCGAGCGGAGCCTCACCTCCACTTCGCAGCGCGCCCAGAAGCCTGTTGAGCTCGACGATGGTCGCCCGCGCCATGGTCTCAACCTTGGCCAGGGCCTGGTCCTTGTCACCGCCTGCCACCCGGGCGGCGCCCGCCGTGAGTGCCATCACGCTCACGT
>CAXMLP010000085.1:0-13726 GCA_964194225.1 uncultured bacterium
GTCCTCTTCGTCACCCACGACCTCGAGGAGGCGATCGCGATGAGCGATCGCGTGGTGATCATGCGGGCGGGCCCGGCGGCGCGGATCAAGGCCGACTACGAGGTTGGCCTGCCGCGGCCGCGCAACGTCGTCGAGGCCCGCTTTGCGCCCGGCTTCGCCGAGCTCTACCAGCGGCTGTGGGAGGACCTCCGCGAGGAGGTGATGAGCACCTATGAGAAGTTTCGCGCGAGCTGACGGCAGGCCCGTCGTGCTGGCCCTGCAGGTGAGCCTGCTGGTCGGGCTCGTGGTCATCTGGCAGTTGGCCTCGACCAACCGGCTGATCGATCCCTTCTTCTACTCACGGCCCACCGAGATCGGGGCGGCGGCGCTGGTCTGGCTCAACAACGGAACCATCGCCAAGAACTTCGGGATCACTGCCTGGGAATGCCTGGTGAGCTTCGTGGTCGGGGTGCTGGCGGGGGTTATCGCCGGCTTCCTGCTTGGCCTATCGCGGTTCTGGTCGCGGGTCCTCAACCCTTACGTCCAGGTGCTCAATGCGATTCCCCGCCTGATCCTGGCCCCGATCTTCATCCTGATCTTCGGTCTGGGCCCCAATTCCAAGATCGCCCTGGCGGTGTCACTGGTCTTCTTCATCGTCTTCTTCAACGCCTATCAGGGCGTGCGCGAGGTCGACCGGTTGGTCCTCAACAACGCCCGCCTGCTGGGTGCCGGCCAGATGCAGCTGGTCCGCCATGTCTACCTCCCCTCGGCGATGACGTGGATCCTCTCCAGCCTGCACACCTCGGTCGGTTTCGCGATCGCCGGCGCGGTGGTCGGCGAATACCTGGGCTCCTCCAGCGGTATCGGCTATCTCATCTCCGAGGCGCAGGGCAACTTCCATTCCGACCAGGTCTTCGCCGGGATGCTGGTGCTGGTCGTCTTCGTGATCATCGTCGAGCTGTTCGTCACCCAGGTGGAGCGCCGGCTGGTGCGCTGGAATCCTCGCGCAGCCGACGCGCAGGTCGTCTGAGGAGGGCAGCGCGAGATTGGCAAGCGTGGAGGCGGCCGCTGACCGGGTGCCCTGGTTCACATGGTCGCTGGACCCGACCGGCAGGCCACGCCCGCAGGCCATTCCGCGGCCTCTGGTGGTGGCCATGATCAGGCTGCTTGATGTGAAGCCGGGCAATTCGATCCTCGAGATCGGCACCGGGTGCGGCTACAACACGGCGATCCTCGCCCATCTCGTGTCGGCAACCGGACACGTCATCTCCATGGATATCGATCTCGAGGTGGTGGCCCGGGTTCAGCCGATGCTGGCGGCCGCCGGGCTGCGTGGGGTCCGCGTCCTCTGTGGGGACGGCCGGCAGGGTCATCCCGCCGCCGGCCCCTATGACGGGCTGATCAGCTGGGCGGCGGTGAGCGAGCCGCCGGCGGGCTGGCGCGCACAGCTCCGCAGCGGGGCGATCGCAGTAGTGCCGACGCTGGGCACGCCCCCCACCGTGAGGCGCCTGCGGAGCAACGCCGGCGGCTTCGAGGAGGAGGCGTCGATCGAAGGTGGCTTCGTCCCGCTCACCACCGCCCCCGCTGCACTCTCCGATCCGTCAATCTAGTTACTCATCACATGAAGCGGAGGGGGAAGATGAGAAGACTGGCGCCGGCGGTCCTGACGATGTTGCTCCTGGCTGCCTGCGGCGGCACCTCGGGGGGCGCCACGCCGTCTCCGACAGCCGGCGGCAAGCTCGAGAAGACGACCATTGAGATGGCCGTCGGGGGCGTGTCGCAGTTCATCTACATGCCGCTGACGCTGGCCGAGCAGCTCGGCTACTACAAGGACGAGGGGCTGACCGTGCACGTCACCGACTTCAAGGGCGGCTCGCAGGCCGCCCAGGCGCTGGTCGCCGGGCAGGCGGACGTGACCACCGGCTTCTACGAGCACACCATTCGATTCCAAGTTCAGCAGAAGCAGCTGACGATGTTCACGCTCTTCGATCTCTACCCGGGGCTGGTTCTGCTCGTCACCAAGGCGCACGCCAACGAGGTCCATTCGATGAAGGACCTCAAGGGACACTCGGTGGGCGTCACGGCCAAGGGGTCGTCGACGGACGAGATGGTGAAGATCCTGGCCAAGAAGGCGGGCCTCAGCCCCGACGACATCCCGGTCCGCAACATCGGGACCGGGGGCGACGCGATCGCTGCCTTCAAGAACCCCGGCGACATGTGGGCCGGAGTCACCGTCGACCCGGCGGCCACCCTTATGGTCAACCAGGGCCTCGGCACGGTTCTCTTCGACACCCGCACCGCCCAGCAGACCAAGGAGATCTTCGGGGGCGCCTGGCCCGCCGGCGGCTTCTACGCCAATACCGATTTCATAAAGGCCAACCCGAACACCGTGGGGGCCCTCGCCCGCGCCGGCGCCAAGAGCCTCAAGTACATCAAGACCCATTCGGCCGAGGACATCGCGGCGAAGATGCCGGTCGACTTCTACGGCGGCGACAAGGCGACCTACATCAGCGCCCTCAAGGCCAGCCTGCCGATGTTCAGCCCCGATGGTTTGATGCCGGCCGACGGCCCGGCGGACGTCCTGGCCACGCTTCAGCTGGTCGACCCCAAGATCACGCCGGACAAGGTCGACCTGAAGAAGACCTATGACAACAGCTTCCTCCCGAAGGGCAAGTAAGCCGGCCGGGTAAGCTCAGGACAAGCTGGCACCCACGTTTTCGGAGTTACCTCTCTTTCCACTCCACACCGTCCTCTTCCCGGGCGGGGTGCTGCCGCTCCACATCTTCGAGGAGCGCTATCGAATGCTGGTCCGGGAGCGCCGCGAATTCGGGGTGGTGCTCATCCGTCAAGGGCGCGACGTCGCCGCCGCGCCACAGGCTGGTGGCGGCCGGGATGGGGGAGGGGAACCGCAGATCAACGAGGTCGGCACGGTGGCCGAGATGGTGGAGGTCGAGGAGCTACCCGATGGCCGGTTCGCCCTCCTCTGTCGCGGTGGCCGGCGCTTCCGCATCAGGGCACTCGACCGCTCCCAGCCCTACCTGGTTGGCGAGGTCGAGTACCTCGCGGACCCGCAACCGGCACCCCCGTCTCTGATCGCGGCGCTGCAGCGCTACCTCGATGCGATGGGCGTGGCTGTCGCGTTACGACCATCACCCGAGATGACATCCGACCTGACCTGGCTGGTCGGCTGCATCCTGCAGGTGGAACCAACCAAGCTCGAGGCGTTGCTCGAATCGGGCGACCCGCTCCTCGCGGAGGCGCTTCTGACAGCCGAGGCTGGGCGCCTGCGCCGACTTGGCTACAACACCTCGTTGCATCCCGATTTGCCCTCTCCGAATTGACCGCCGCTAAGTGACCTACTCGATCGTCGCCCGCGATCCCTCGACCGGCGAGCTCGGTGTCGCCGTCCAGTCTCACTACTTCCAGGTGGGGCCGACCGTGCCTTGGGCTCGAGCCAGGATCGGGGCGGTCGCCACCCAATCGCGGGTGGAGGTGCGCTTTGGACCCCTTGGCCTGCGGCTGATGGCGGCCGGCTACCCGGCGGAGCGGGCGCTGGCGGCCGTACTTTCGGCGGACCGCGAGCCCGAGATCCGGCAGCTGGCGATGGTCGACGCCGCCGGTGGAGTGGCCGCTCACACCGGCAGCAACTGCATCGCCGAGGCCGGTCACCGGGTCGGCGACGGGTACTCGGTGCAGGCCAACCTGATGCTGAGAGCGACAGTCTGGGACGCCATGGCGGTCGCCTTCGAGGCGAGCTCCGGCCCGCTCCCGGAGCGGCTGCTGGCCGCTCTCGAGGCCGCCGAGGGCGAGGGTGGCGACATCCGCGGCAGGCAATCGGCGGCGATGCTGGTGGTGTCGGGCGAGCCCAGCGGGCAGCCCTGGGTCGATCGACTCATCGACCTGCGGGTCGATGACCACCCCGAGCCACTTCACGAACTCGCCCGGCTGCTCCGTCTGAAGCGTGCCTACCAGGCTCACAATCGCGCCGCGCAAGCCCACCTGGCGGGAGACCGGGGAGTGGCCGAGGCGGCCGAGGCCGAGGCGCTCGGCCTGGCTCCGGAGCTGGTGGAGATCAGGTTCTGGATCGGGCTCCGGCTGGTTGAACGGGGGCAGCGCGAGAGGGCGCGCGAGCTGTTGGAGCCAATCCTGCGGCAGGAAAACTGGCGCCTGCTGCTTCCCCGACTGCCCGGCAGCGGCCGCCTCAGCAGCGATACTCTGGCCGCCGTCGAAAGTCTCGTCCGATAGACTTCGTTCGGTTTTGGCACGATCCTCACGCCCTCAGTCCCGCGGCCCGCGCAAGCCTGCGCGCGCCAGGGCGCCGGTCTCGGTTGAGGATCAGAAGGAGGAGGCCATCGCCATGGAGGCGACGGTCACCCTCGCCCTCCCCAATGCGATGTTCGAGGTGGAGTTGGAGAACGGCCACAAGCTGATCGCGTATGCCGCCGGTCGGATGCGCCGATTCTTCATCCGCATCACACCGGGCGACCGGATCCGTGTCGAGCTCTCACCGTACGACCTCACCCGGGGTCGGATCGTCTACCGCTACCGAGACTAAGTGGACCGTAACGGCTACTAATTGAATCTCAGCCATGAGGTTGAGATCAACGTCGGGCCGGCCGACGTATGGGCCGGTTTGACGCAAACCGAGCTGACCCGCCACTACTACTTCGGTATGGACGTCAGCTCCGATTGGATCGCGGGGCACGCGATTGTCTATCAGTCTCCAATTGGCGATCCGGCGGAGAGTGGCCTCATTGTGAGCATCGAAACCGAACGGCATCTGGAAACTGAGACGCGATTCCTGTTCGCTCCAGCAGGTGCGGAGGAGCCGCTCCACCGGACGCGATGGGAGCTTGAACCCAGGCCGGGTGGAACCCATGTCAGGCTCATCTACAGCGGGTTCGAGCCGGGGTCCTTCAGCGAGGGCGTCGTTCGCAATGACGACGGTGTCCTGCTGTCGGGTCTGCGGCTCGCCGTCGACCCCGCCCTGCGCGCCGGTTTGGCGCGGCTCGACCAGGTTGGGGAGGTGACGATTCGGGATGTGGTGTCGGCCGGCGTGGCCGGCTACCAGCGCTTCTTTGACGAAGAGGCTTTCCGGGACAATCCAGCCTGGCAAGCGTGCTACTGCAGCGAGACTTCGATCGCTGAACCAGACGGCGCACCGCCCCGCCCGGCGAGCCACAACCGGGCTGAGATGACGGCGCGGATCGAGAGCGGTCAGGTCACCGGATTGCTGGCCTTTGACGGGGAGCGGCCGATCGGTTGGTGCAACTACGGACCGACCAAGGCTCTGCACGGACTCGTGAAGAGATTCGGCCTCAGTGCCTCTGACCAGGAGGGAGTTGGCTCAATAGGCTGTTTCGTAATCGCGCCCCAGTACCGCCGCCACGGCGTCGCCCGCCGCCTGCTCGCCGCAGCCTGTGACCGCCTCGCAGCGCTGGGCATTGATACCGTCGAGGCCTACCCAAACAGCACCGCCCGGACGGAGGCCGACAGTTACCGTGGCTCACTCGCCATGTACCTGTCGGAGGGATTCGCCACCTACCGCGAGATCGGCCGCACCATCATGGTGCGCCGTCGCCTCAAAGCCGAGCCAGATGGCGGATAACGTCGGTTTCGTCGGCCTGGGAGCCATGGGCGCGCCGATGGCTGCCAACCTGCGCAAGGCCGGCTACAGCGTTGTCGGTTACGACGTCGACCGCGCCGCCCTGGCCGCGTCCGAGGTGCTCGCCGCCGCCTCGCCGGCCGAGGTGGCCGATCGGTCACCGATCGTCATCTCCCTGGTTCGAACGCTCGACCAGACCGAGGCGGCGATCTTCGGCGAGGCGGGCCTCCTGGCGGCCGGGCGGGAGGGACTGGACATCATCGTCATGAGCACGATCGACCCCGGCTCGATGGCGGACATCGCGGTGCGCGCGGCCGAGCGGAGCGCGGTCGCCATCGACGCGCCCGTCAGCGGCGGGGTCGCCGGGGCGAGAGGCGGCTCACTGAGCGTGATGGTCAGCGGCGACGGGGCAGCGATCGCCCGCGCCCGTCCGCTTCTGGATGTGATGGGCAGCAACATCTTCGTGATCGGCGAGGGGCCGGGAATGGCCCAGGCGGTCAAGCTCGCCAACCAGCTGATGCTCGCCGCCTCCCTGATGGGAACCCTCGAGGGGCTGAGCGTCGCGGCGGCGTCCGGCATCAGGCCCGAGCAGGTCCTCCCGGTGATCGCGGCCAGCACCGGGAGCAGCTGGCCGGCGCTCAACTGGGACAAGGTGCTCGCGATGTGGGAGGGCGACGCATTGACGGGCCCGATCGGGATCATCCTCAAGGACCTGCGGTCGATCGCCCGCGAAGAGCGTGACAAGGAGCTCGACCTGCCCGCCGCCCGAATCGCTCTCGAAAAGCTCGCCGATGCCTTGGAGCGGTCCCGGCTCTAAGCGAAGCAGAACCAGCCGGTCCGGCCTGGCGATGGTCGAAGATAGAGTGAAGAGATGGGCGATTACGCAATTCAGCACCTGGGTCCCGGCGAGGCTGCCACCGAGTTCGAGCCCGGCGACTTCATCCTGACCCACCGCAAGCACCTGATCTCCCGGCTGATCCGGGTCGCCCAGAAGATCCGTGGGCGGGAGCGAAAGTATTCCTACTGGAGCCACGCCGCGGTGATCATCGACCGCGACGGCACGTTGGTCGAGGCGGAGACGAAGGGCGTTGTGAAGTCGCCGCTCAGCAAGTACCAACCTGAGGAATATCAGCTCGTCCGCCTCGGCGACAGCGCGGACAGGCGTGACCGCGAGCAGGTGGTCGCCTTTGCCAACAGCGTGGTTGGGCAGCCCTTCGGATTCCTCGACATGTTCAGTGTCGCGCTGTCACTCCTGACCGGCGCCAAGGTGAACATCTCCTATGAATCGCACCTCATGTGCTCGGCCCTGGTCGCCAGGGGTTTGGAGCGCACGTCGGCCCTCTTCGACGACGAGCCGGCTCACATGCTGCCCGCCGATCTGGCCCGGTATTACGGCGCCGAGGTTCCGGCGAAGGAGATCGCTCACAAACACGCGGCGAGCTGATAGCCCGCCGAGGGCGGGTCGCCTATGCGGCGATCGCAGCCTCGAGCTGGCGGCGGCTGGGTTCCACCAGCACGCGACCGTCCGGAAAAAGGATCGTCGGGACAGTGCGGTACCCACCATTCATGCTCTGAACGAGCTCCGCCGCACCTGGGACGCTGTCGATGTCGATCAGCTCATAGGCGACATTGTTCGAGTCGAGCACGTGCCTGGCCATCTTGCAGTCACCGCACCAGGACGTCGAGTACATCTTTATCACGCTATCTGGAACTCTCACGACCGCGGCGCGTATTCCTTGCTCGGCCGGATGTCGCCAGCCAGGCGCGGAGCTCCGCATTGACCACGGCCGGCTGCTCCTGATGCACGAAATGGCCGCAGTCGGGGATGTAGCGGATGGTCAGGTTCTTCACATATTTCTCGGTGCCGTAGGTGAGCTCTTTGCCTAGAACCCTGTCCGCCTCCCCCCAGATGAGGAGAGTGGGCATCTCCAGCACCCTGTAGTCCCGCGCCGGGCCGCCCCGCCCGAAGAGGTTGCGATAGTAGTTGAGCTGCGCGGTGGCGGCTCCTGGTTTGAGCATCGCCTGCCGGTACCGATCGAGCTCCGCATCGGTGATCGCGGAGCGATCGACGAGGGAATCCCGGAAGATCTGAGCAACCAGCGCGGCATTGTTCATGGTCAGGGCGAGCTCGGGAAGAAGGGGCAGCTGGAAGAAGACCATGTATGAGCTGCGGAGCAGCTGCGACGGGCTTCTCAGCCCCTGCGCGAAGAGGGCCGGGTGGGGCAGGTTCATCACCACGAGGCGGTCCAGGAGTTCCGGTCGGGAATTGGCGGTGGCCCAGGCCACCGCCCCACCCCAGTCGTGCCCGACCAGGGTCGCCTTTCCCCGGCCGAGGGTCGTGATCACTCCCGCGACATCGGCGACCAGGTCGCGGACGCGGTAAGCGCCCCTCGACGCAGGCTTCTCGCTGTCGTTGTAGCCCCGCATGTCGAGAGCGACCACCTGGTGATCGGTGGCGAACTCGGGGATCTGGTGCCGCCAGGAGAACCAGAAATCGGGAAAGCCGTGGAGGAAGAGCAGCAGCGGCCCCGAGCCCTGGGTCACGTAATGCAGACGCACCCCGTTGGTTTCGATGAAGCCGTCCCGCCAGCGGGGCCGGGCAGCCTGCCCGCGTGGCCTGGTCACACTCCGATTGGATGCCAGATGGTCTTCATCTCCATTAGGTCGGTGATCGCATAGAGGTTCAGCCGGCCGGGGTCCGCGCGCGGCCCAATTATCCGTTTCACGCTGGCCGCGCCGGCCGCCCTGACCGCGCCGAGCTCCTCGCTCGAGCAGCCGCCGGCGTCAATGGCGTTGACGTCCAGGTGCGCGGCCAGCCAGGGCAGTACCTCCCTGCGAAAACCGCTGAGGATGTTGACCACCCCGGCGGGAAAGTCGGAGGTGGCGAGAACCTCACCGAGGGTCAGGGCGGGGAGTGGGTTGGTCTGCGAAGCCAATGCGACCACCGTGTTGGCTCCGGCCAGCGCGGGGGCGATGCGATGGACCAGACCGCTCAGCGCCGGCTCGTCCGGCGCGACGAGTCCGACGACGCCGGTCGGTTCGGGGATGGTGAAGTTGAAATAGGGCCCGGCGACCGGGTTGACGCTGCCCGCCACCTGGGCGAGCTTGTCGGTCCAACCGGCGTACCAGATGAAGGCTTCCACGGCCGCGTCGACCTCCCGGCCCGCCCGCCGCCCGCCACCGAGGAGCGAGATGAACTGCTGCCGCCTGCCGTCGAGCATCTCGGCAGCCCGGTAGAGCACCTGGCCGCGGTTCATGGCCGTTCTACCGCTCCACCCGGCAAAGGCGCCCCGTGCCGCCTTGACGGCGTCCCGCAGGTCCTTGCGCGAGCCCTGTGGCACGTTGACATCCGGCTGTGGTTGGTAGGCGCGTCCCGATTCCGAGCGCACGAACTCACCGTTCAGATAGAGCTTGTACGTCTTGCGAACCTCGACCCGCCTGCCAACCATCTCCTCCTCGGACACTCAGGTCAGCTCCACATAGGGCGCCAGCCCGTGCCGGCCGCCCTCCCGGCCGAACCCGGATTCCTTGTATCCGCCGAACGGGGACGTGGGATCGAAGCGGTTGAAGGTGTTGGCCCAGACCACCCCGGCGCGCATCTGCTGGGTCATCCACAGGATCCGGGAGCCCTTCTCGGTCCAGACCCCCGCTGACAGGCCGTAAGGGGTGTTGTTCGCCTTCTCAACGGCCTCGGCGGGTGTCCGGAACGTGAGCACCGAGAGGACAGGGCCGAAGATCTCCTCGCGGGCGATGCGATGGGATTGCGAGACGTTGGTGAAGATGGTGGGCGGAAACCAGAATCCCCGTGCAGGCAGCTCGCAGGGCGGCTGGAAGATCTCGGCGCCCTCGGACCGGCCCGACTCCACCAGTTCCTGGATCTTTTCAAGCTGGGCGCGCGAATTGATGGCTCCGATGTCGGTGTTCTTGTCGAGTGGATCGCCGAGGCGAAGGGTCGCCACCCGGCGCCGCAGCTTGTCAAGGAGCTGCTCGGCCACCGATTCCTGCACCAGGAGCCGGCTGCCGGCGCAGCAGACATGGCCCTGGTTGAAGTAGATCCCGTTGACGATGCCCTCCACCGCCTGGTCGAGTGGCGCGTCATCGAACACGATGTTGGCCGCCTTGCCGCCCAATTCCAGCGTCAGGCGCTTGCCGCTCGCCGCGGTCGCGCGCTGGATCAGCTTGCCCACCTCAGTCGACCCGGTGAAGGCCACCTTGTCGACGTCGGGATGCTCGACCAGCCTGGCGCCGGTGGCGCCGGCCCCGGTGATGATGTTCACCACCCCGGGCGGGAGGTCCGCCTGCTGGCAGATCTCAGCGAAGAGAAGAGCCGTGAGGGGAGTGGTCTCGGCCGGTTTGAGGATGACGGTGTTGCCCGCCGCCAGCGCCGGGGCGATCTTCCAGGCCAGCATCAGGAGCGGGAAGTTCCAGGGGATGATCTGGGCGCAGACGCCGACCGGCCGGGGGATTTGATTGGCGAAGGCCCAATCCAGCTTGTCGGCCCAGCCGGCGTAGTAGAAGAAATGGGCGGCGGCGAGCGGGATGTCGACATCCCGCGACTCCTTGATCGGCTTGCCCCCGTTGAGCGTTTCAACCACGGCCAGCTCGCGAGCGCGTTCCTGCATGATCCGTGAGATCCGGAAGATGTAGCGGGCTCGCCGCGAGGGCTTGAGGCTCGCCCAGCGCACCTGCGCCAAGCGGGCGGCCGCGACCGCGGCGTCGATGTCCTCGGACCCCGCCTCGGCGATCCGAGCGAGGGTTGCCTCGGTTGCCGGGTTGATCGTCTCGAAGTGGCGTCGGCTGCGCGGCGCCAGCCATTTGCCCCCGATGAAGAGGCCGTAACTGTCGGCGATCCGGACATGGTCGATCGCCTCCGGCGCGGGTTGATACTCGAACCCCGGGGTGGCGATGGCGGTCTCTCTCCGCTTGGTGATTGCCATCGCTTTCAGTCGATCGTGAAGTAATCGGCGGCCTGGTAGGCGCCCGAGCGCTCCTTCGCCAGCTGCATGAGACAGTCGTTGAGCAGGCTCGAGGCACCGATCCGGAACCGATCCGGTGTCAGCCAATCGGGGCCCAGGGTCTCGGAAAGGATCACGAGGTAATGAATCGCCTGCTTGGCGGTCCGGATCCCCCCCGCCGGCTTCAGGCTCACGGCGCGGCCGGTCTCGCGGTGGAAGTCGCGAATCGCCTCCATCATCACCAGGGCGACCGCCGGCGTGGCGGCCGGATTGATCTTGCCGGTCGAGGTCTTGATGAAGTCCGCGCCCGCTGCCATGGCCAGGATGGAAGCCCTCCGCACGTTGTCGTAGGTTCCCAGCTCGCCTGTCTCCAGGATCACCTTGAGGTGAGCCGTGCCGCAGGCATCCTTGACGGCCACGATCTCATCGAACACCTTCTGGTAATCACCCGAAAGGAATGCTCCCCGGTCGATGACCATGTCGATCTCGTCGGCGCCGGCCGCCAGCGCTTCGCGAGTCTCGGCGAGCTTCACGGTCAGGAAGGTCTGGCCGGAGGGAAACGCGGTGGCGACGCTGGCAACGCGGACGTCGCTACCGCGCAGGTTGTCCACGGCGGTTCGCACCATCGAGGGATAGACGCAGATCGCCGCCACGCTCGGTATGGCCGGATCGGAGGGGTCGGGCCGCCGGCCCTTGGCGCACAGGGCCGCCACCTTACCTGGAGTGTCGGCCCCCTCGAGGGTGGTGAGGTCCATCATCCGGATGGCGAGGTTCAGCGCCCAGACTTTGGAGGCCTTCTTGATCGACCGCTTTCCGAGCGCGGCGGCCCGCTCTTCGACGCCCACCTGGTCGACCGTTCGCACGCCACCCATGAGTGACCCGAGGTGGAGGAGCGTGGGGACCACTGACACAGCTTGGCCGAATTATCGCCGGTGGTCGGCGCCGACCTAGCGCCGGGCGGTCTGGAAGCAGTCCGAACAGTAGACCGGGCGCGCCCCGGTCGGCACAAAGGGAACCTGGGTCGGCTTGCCACAGTTCGAGCAGATGACGTCGTGCATCTGGCGCGGGCCACGGTCGCGGTCGCCGTCGCCAGTGCGCCGGGCCTGGCGGCAGTCGTAGCAACGTCGTGGTTCGTTCATGAGGCCACGCTGGCCGTAAAACTCCTGCTCGCCGGCAGTGAAGATGAACTCCTTGCCGCAGTCGCGGCAGGTCAGCGCCCTGTCTACATAGCTCACGTCCGAGCCCTCCTACATTCTTCCGGGATCGCTTGCGGGAGGCTTGAACGAGCTGTCCGGTGATTTCCGCTTGCGGCGTGCGCAAATATAACTCCAAAGGAGCCGCCTGACACAGCGGCTTTCCGGGCACGATGGGCACAGCCGAATAAGCTCTATGGATCATGAGGCTGGACTACGCCGCGGGAGCCGCCAACGCGGTCCGCGTCTGCCTCAACATCGAACGGCGCGATCGCGTCGCGATCGTCAAGGACGACGACTGCGCCGAGATCGCGGAGGCGGTCGAGGAGGAGGTTCGCTCGACCGGGGCCGAACTCATCAGCTGGCGGATGGAGGACCACGTGCGGCGCCCGGCGGGCGAGTTCCCCGAGGCGCTCGGCGCCGAGATCGTCAAGTTCAGCCCAACGGCGTCCTATTACATCGGCAGCAGCCGGTTTCGCGGGGAGCTCGCCTTTCGCCAGCCGATGCTCCACCTCCTGGTCGACCAGTTGGGCTGTCGCCACGGCCACATGGTGGGGATCGATGAGCGCCTGATGCTGGATGGCATGGCCGGGGATTACGAGGAAATACACAGGGTCACCCAGCAGGTCTGGAGCGTCGTAAAAACCGCTTCACAAATCGAGGTTGCGACCCAGGCCGGCACCGATCTCAGGGCGACCTTCCGCAAGGACTGGAGGTGGATTCCCTGCGACGGCCGGTATTGGGAGCAGCACCGCTGGGGCAACCTTCCCGAGGGCGAGACGTTCACCGCCCCGCTCTCGGTGGACGGCGTCATCGCCGTCGAGGAGATGGGGGACTGGTTCACTGCCAAGTACGGTCTCTTCGAGCAGCCGGTCATGATGCGCGTCAAAGGGGGCCGCCTGACCGCGTTCGAAACGGCCGATGACGCGCTTCGGGCGGACATCAATGAGTACATGGGCCAGCATCCCGAGTCAAGCCGGATCGGTGAATTTGCGATCGGCACCAATGTCGGGCTCAAAGAGATCGTCGGCAACTTCCTCCAGGATGAGAAGTTTCCTGGTGTGCACGTCGCCTTCGGTGATCCCTACGGGTTCGAGACCGGCGCCGACTGGTCCTGTCCCTCGCACGTCGATGTGCTCGCATCGCACGCGACCGTGACGGTGGACGGGCGCCGGATCATGGAGGACGGTCGATTCCTGCTCTGACGCCCCCGCTCGGGGGATTTCACCACCTCACGATGATCGCCAGCCAGCCGGTGGCGAATGTCGAGCATTACCGGGACCGGCTCGGGATGCGGCTGGTGAAGAGGACTGTGAACTTCGATGACCCCGGCTCCTATCACCTCTACTACGCGGACGAGGCGGGCACGCCCGGCACGCTGATGACGTTCTTTCTCTGGCCTCAGGCGCTCCGCGGCAGCCCAGGCGCGGGCGAGATCAGCCGGATCGCGATCCGCACGCCCAGGCAGTCGGGCGCCGAGCCGGACGGCCTCCGGCTGGATGTCAGCGCCGGACCAGTCCGTCTCGAGGGGATCGAGATGACGGTGCGGAATTCGGAACTATCGAAGGCGGTGCTTCGCGACCACCTCGGTTTCGAGGCCCAGGCCGACGGCTCGCTGCTGTTGGAGGGCGCCCGCGTGACGCTTCGTGAGGAGCCTGTCGGAGCGCCGGCGCGAGCGTCGGCCGGCAGCGTGCACCACGTGGCCTGGCGTGTCCCCGACGACGCGGCCGAGCTGGCCTGGCGGCACCGGCTGCTGGAGGCGGGCTTCCAGGTCACCCCCGTGAAGGACCGCCAGTACTTCCACTCGATTTACTTCCGCGAACCGGGCGGGGTGCTTTTCGAGATCGCCACTGACAACCCCGGGTTTGCAACCGACGAGACGCCCGAGCACCTCGGCGAGGAGTTGAGGCTGCCGCCCTGGCTGGAGCAGCGCCGCGACGAGATCGCCGCGGCGCTGCCACCGCTCAGCTAGTGTCTTGACACCGAAGTTCATG
>CAXMLP010000086.1:0-3616 GCA_964194225.1 uncultured bacterium
CCCGCCATACTCGGTGCGATGGAGAGCATCGGAACCGGAGGTCCTGACTTCGACCTGGTGGCGGCCTCGATCCGGGCCGACGCCTCCGACCTGCGCACCTTCCTGAACGTGATCGCGACCAAGTTGGACGGCGCCCTGCCCGGTCACGTGACGATTCAGCGCGAGGGCGGCCTCTTCGCCAAAGAGAGGTCCGTCCGGCTGGTGAAGGTGCTGCTGGGCGCACGTCGCTATGAGCTGGAGTGGGCACATGGCGAGGTCGAGGCGCGGGTGGGGGGCTCCGGCCCGCAGGGTGTGCTCAGCTCGGTCTCGCTCGACCAGTGCATCGACATGCTCTCCCGCGACCTCGTCGAGCAGGCGCGGACCAGCACCCAGGCGCGATCCGCCATGGATGGCCTCCTGGCCGGTCAGCTACCGGCGGATGTGATCGCGCGCCCAGCCGAGGCCGAGGGTCAGATCGTCTACCGGTGGCCCAACCCACGAACTTCGCGCAGCTCTCAACTGCTGGTCAACCCCGACGAACAGGTGGTGCTGGTCCATGACGGGACCACCGACGGTCCCGTGCTGCCAGGCCGGCATCCCGTGGACCAGGTCAGTCCGGCCGCAGACGGTGCCCTGGCTGAGCCCGGCGCCGGCGAGCTCGAGGCCCAGATCCTCTTCGTGCTGACGCGTGAGATCCCGAACCTTCGCTTCGGCGGAATGGTCGACAAGGTCGTCGACCCGCAGACGGGCCTGGCCGTTGGCCTGCGGGTCTTCGGCGACTATTCGCTGCGGGTCGTCGATCCCAAGCAGGTCGTTCTCGGATTGGGCGGTGGCCAGCAGGGCATAACCAACACGACCTTCACCGACCTCATGCGCGACCTGCTGCTGAAGGTGCTGCGAGAGGATGTCGTCGCGCACATCACCGAGAAGGGATGGCCGATCCTGGGCCTTGCCGCGCACGGCGGGGAGATCGAGGCAGCGACCCTCAAAGGGGTTCAAACTCTCGCCAGCGGGTATGGATTAGAGATAACCCGAATGGGCAACTTCACCATCTCCATGAAGGACGAGGACGAGGCTCTGCTCACAGCCCACCGCCTGAAGCTTGCCGAGGCGGCCGCCGGCAACGGGGGTCAAACCTGTGGGAAGTGCGGGACCGCCAACCCCGCCACCGCCAAGTTCTGTCTTTCCTGCGGCAGCCCGCTGGCGGTCAACTGCCCGCAATGTGGCACCGCCAATCCTTCGACCGCCCGCTTCTGCCAGTCATGCGGAAGCCCGCTCTCCGCGACAGCCAAAGGAGCTGAAAGTGTCTGAATATTTGCTGCGCTCCGCACTCCGACTGAGGGTGCTCCTCGACCGACTGCAGGCGGCAGCTCCGCGACCGCCGCGCTGGTGGCCCCTCCTTGTTGTTTTCGGTGTGCTGGCGGCCCTGCTCCTCACGCCTGACGTCGCCTTCGCCCGCGGTGGTGGCGGCGGCCACGCCGGTGGCGGTGGCGGCGGTGGTGGCCACGCCGGCGGCGGTTTGCCTGCCGGCGGCGGCGGAGGCGGCGTCAGCACAGGCGGCGGTGGGTTCACCGGTGGTGGCCTCGGCTACCGGGGCGGCGGCTTCGGCGGCATCTGGTTCCTCCCCTTCTTCTTCGGGGGTGGGAGCTTCCTGCTCCTCATCCTGATCCTCGTCATCGCCGGGCTCTACCTGCGCAGCCGCTCCTCATCACGAGACGAGTCGAATTGGCCGCAGACCTACCAGCCAGTGCCGATGCGGCGGCTGACCAGCCCGGACGCCGCCCTCGCCGAGATCCAGGCCGCCGACCCGGCATTCGATCGCGACGCCTTCCTGCGCCGGGTGGAAGAGGCCTTCATGCGACTCCAGAAGGCTTGGCAGGATCGCGACCTGGTTGCCGCTCGGCCCTACATGGGCGAGGGCGTCTATCTGAGCTGGCAGTCGCAGATCGAGCAGTTGGTTGCGCTGCACAAGAAGAACATCCTCGAAGGGCTCGAGGTGCTCGGTGCCGCCATGGTCACAGCCGAGCATGGCACCCGGTTTGAGCACATCACAGTGCGTGTCGACGCCCGTGCCGCGGATTATGAGATTGATGAGCGCAGCGGCGCCCTCGTGTTCGGCGACCGGCGCCCGGCCGAATTCAGTGAGTACTGGACTTTCGAGCGCACGACCGGCGCCAAGACTCCCGCCGGCGGCGGAATCATGGACCAGGTGTGTCCCATCTGCGGCGCGCCGCTTTCGATAACCGAGGTGGGGGACTGCGAGTACTGCGGTTCGGCCATCACCAGTGGCCGCTACGACTGGGTCCTGTCCCGTATCGAACAGGCCGCCGAGTGGGAGGCCAGGATGTACGAGCCGGCAGGTGATGTTGACCAGCCCGCCGTCGCGGCTGCCGCAGCCGCCGGGCTCAAGGCGATCGGCGCCGCCGACCCGGCGTTCAGCGCAGAGGCGTTCCTCCAGCGGGCGGAGATGGCGTTCTTCCTGATCGAGAAGGGGTGGCAGGACGGAACCCTGGAATCGGTCCGACCCTACTTCGATCCGCAGCTTTTCGAATCGTGGTCCGCGGATCTCAAACGGCTGGGTGAGAGCGGCCAGGCAAGCCTGCTGGAAAACCTCAACGTGCAGGGTATGGAGATAGTCGACGCCGCCCGCGATGCCGGGGGCGACACCATCAAGGTCCAGGTTGACGCCGTCGCAGCGCAGTACATCGTCAAGCGCGACAACGGTGAATATGTGAGCGGAGACCGGACGGACCGGCCCTTCACGCAGTCCTGGACGTTCCATCGCCCCGCCGGCATCACCACTCCGGCACTGGGAGGAGTCCTGGCGCACAAGTGTCCGCAATGCGGCCGACCGCTGGCCCTCAACGAGTTCGGCGATTGCACCGGCTGCGGCGCGGCCATCATCAACGGCCATTTCGATTGGTCGCTGGTGGCTGTCCAGGCGGGTGGGGTGGTGGTTCCCTCTGGCTATTGACGGGAGCGACTCCGGCGCACCTGCGCTGGTGGTCATCTTCGACGGAACCTGAGGGTTCTGAACCAGATGGGCGCGCTGGCTCCGCCGGCGCCCCGGGGCCGGCCGTGTGCTGGTGCTCGCCAACCAGTCGGAGGGCGTTCTCGACCGCTTCGCCCTGACTCGCGAGGAGGTGGACCGTTCCGTGTGGGCAATTGATGTCGCCGGCGGGCGCTGGGAGGGGGCCGCGGCGATCAACCGCATCCTGGCTCAGCTGGGGGGAGGCTGGCCGGTATTCGCCCGGCTGGCGAGCCTGCCGCCGCTGCTGGCGATCGAGGCGCAGCTCTACCGTCTAACGGTGCGAAACCGCCACCGCCTGGCGGCATTCGGCGTGCCGCCCGAATGGGAGGAGCCGGTCAGCCCTCGGCTCTGACTCACCAGCACCAGCGGCGGCGGCGGCGACGGCGGACCCAGCGAAGCAACATCTTGACTGGAGCCTGGCGGCCCCTTGTCAGGGTTTGCGCTGCCCGCGGTCAGAACTTCGTAAGCCCAATTCGACGACGATTGAGGGGATATGGCCGCCTCAGCCCCCGCCACAGTGGACGCCCGGATCTACGAATTTCTCAATCGCCTGCCACACACCCGGCAGAGCGACCGCTACATAGGACTGGTTTCGGACCTCGGGGA
>CAXMLP010000087.1:0-1630 GCA_964194225.1 uncultured bacterium
GTAGCGGCGCTGGCCCTCCGCGTAGATCGTGTCGAAGGCAAGGGAGGACTTTCCGGATCCGCTCAGGCCGGTGAACACCACCAGCTTGTCGCGCGGGATCACCAGGTCGACGTTCTTGAGGTTGTGCTCACGAGCCCCGCGGATGGTTATCCGGTCAATCGGCACCTTACGAACTCTTCTCAGGAAGGCGGATGATGAAACTTGCCGAGCCGGTCCCGACGAGGTTTCCGTCGACCTCGAGGCGGCACTCGGTGACGCCGGTCCGCCGGCCCTGGTGGACGACGGTGCCGATCGCGCGAACGGAGCTGCCGATGATGACCGGTCGCATGAAGTTGAGCTTGAGGTCAAAGCTCATGTGACTCTCGCCTTCCGGCAGCACGGTTGCCAGCGCCGAACCCATCGCGGAGTCCGCCAGCATCGAGAGGAAGCCGCCATGACACACCCCCTGGTGGTTGGTCATGTCGGCGGTTGTGACCATCTCGAGAACGGTCTGGCCGGGCTCGGCCTCGAGCATCCGGAGCCCCATCCAGCGCCACGCCGGCGAGGCCGCCGGCATGCCGTCGAGCAGCTGTTGGATCCGAGGCTGCAGCTCGCCCATCCTCTCTCAGGCCCGCGCCGGGATGCGTTCGGGCATCGGGAAGGCGAGGACGGAGGAGGAGGCGATCGCCACCGGCTTGCCCGCCTCGTTGAATACGGTGGCCTCGGTGAAGAGCACGCTCCTGCCCCCCCTGACGAGGCGCCCTTCGGCGCGCACCAGGCCTCGGATCACCGGCCGGAGGAAGTTGATCTTGAGCTCGATGGTGGTGTTGGCCCAGCCCAACTCCTGCGTTGTCATCGCCGCCATACCCATGGCGGCGTCGGCGATCGCGGTCAGCACTCCACCCTGGACAACCCCGTTCGGCTGGTGGTGCTTTTCGGAGGCCTCGAAGGTCAGGACGACGCGGCCCTCACCGACGTCCTCCACCCGGATGCCATACGGCTCCGCCCAGCCGCCCCGCGCCGGGTGACCCTCGCCCCGTTTGAAAACCTCGAGCCAGGTGCCGATCGTCAGGGGCCCCGGCGGCTTCGGCCGCGATAGCGTGAGCTCGGTTGCGCGCGGCGCTTGGGGGCGGCGCCGATGGCCAGCGCGACGTCGCCGTCATCCTCGCCGGTGTCCTGCCCGGCGATGCGCTTGCGGAGCGCCATGATCCGGTCTCGCACTCGGGCGGCATCCTCGAAGGCAAGCTCGCGGGAGAGGCGCTTCATCTCCTTCTCGAGATCGCGGACGATCGCGATCAGGTCCTCCCTGGGGAGACCCGCCGAACCGGCCAGCTCCGCGGCGTCGGCGGCGATCTCGGCCTTCTCGATCTGCAGGTTGTAGATCGCCTTGATCACCGTCTCGGGAGTTATCCCGTGTTCGAGGTTGTAGGCGATCTGCAGGTCGCGCCGCCGTTCGGTCTCGCTGATCGCCTGCTGCATCGAGTCTGTGATCCGATCCGCGTACATGACGACGTGGCCGTCAACGTTGCGGGCGGCCCGACCGATGATCTGGATGAACGATCGGAAGGAGCGCAGGTACCCCTCCTTGTCAGCGTCGAGGATCCCGATGAAGGCGACCTCGGGCAGGTCGAGGCCCTCGCGCAGGAGGTTG
>CAXMLP010000088.1:0-6104 GCA_964194225.1 uncultured bacterium
GGCTACTACGCCCAGGAGCACGAGGGCATCGACCCCAAGCGGACCGTTCTCGACCACATGCGCGACGCCTCCGATGCCGATGACCCAGTGCTTCGGCAGGTCGCCGGCATGTTCGGGCTCTCCGGTGACAAGGTATTCCAGACTGCAGGCACCCTCTCCGGCGGCGAGAAAACCAAGCTGGCCCTCGCGCAGCTGTGCGCGGGCCGGCACAACCTCCTGGTCCTCGACGAGCCCACCAACAACCTGGATCCCCCCTCGCGCGACGCCTTCGCCCGAGCCCTCTCCGCGTGGCCGGGCTCCCTCATAGCGGTCAGCCATGACGCCGAGTTTGTGGAGTCCCTGAACCCGCAGAAGATCCTGCTCATGCCGGAGGGGATCAATGACTTCTGGGATGACCAGCTCCTCGAGATGGTCGCCCTCGCCTGAACGGATCTCCGCTGATGCGCAGACTGATCGCCGGCGTTGTCTTCCTGGTTATGGCCACGGGCTGCCGTGGCGAGGCCGCGGTGGTCCCCCCGCCGCCGGCAGCGAGGCCGGGTACCTACACGGGCTCGATCCACGGGGCGGCGTTCAAAATCGACATCCCGAAGGGCTGGAACGGCGTTCTCCTTCTCTACAGCCACGGCTACGCCGCTCCCGACGGCAGCAACCCCGCCGCTGACGCCGGCGACGCCGCCACCGCTGCCTGGCTGCGGGACAACGGCTACGCGCTGGCAGGATCCTCCTACCGCACCACGGGCTGGGCCCTGGAGGACGCCTTCGGAGACCAGCTGGCGCTGCTCGACCACTTCACCGGGAAGTTCGGCAAGCCGCGGCGCACGATCGCCTGGGGCCACTCGCTCGGCGGCATCATCACCGCCGGCCTGGTTCAGCTGCATCCCGAGCGCTTTGCCGGCGCCCTCCCGATGTGCGGCGTGCTTGCGGGCGGGGTCGCCAATTGGAACGGCGCGCTCGACATCGGCTTCGCCGCCCAGACGCTCCTTGATCCCGGCCTACAGGTGGTTCGGATCACGAGCCCGAGCGCGAACGTCGAACGAGCGCGCGCCGCCGTCACGGCAGCCGGCAGGAGCGCTTCCGGCAGAGCGCGCCTCTCGCTGATCGCCTCCCTCGGACATCTCCCGGGATGGTTCAATCCCCTCCAACCGGAACCCCCCGCGGGCGACATCGCCGCCCGTCTCAACAACCAGGCGAGCTGGGCATCGTTCGACTTCAGCTACGTCTTCGGCTATCGGGCGGAACTGGAGCGGAGGGCACGCGGCAATCCGTCGTGGAACACCGGCGTCGACTATCGACGGCTGTTCGCGCAAGCGCCCGGCAAGCTCCAGACCCAGGCTCTCTACCGAGAGGCGAGACTGGACCTGCAGGACGATCTCACCAAGCTCGAGTCGGCGCCGCGAATCGCGGCCGACCCGGCCGCCGTCACCTACCTCAGGCGCAACATCACGTTCGACGGGCGGCTGGGTCTCCCTGTCCTCACCCTGCACACGACCGACGACGGCCTGGTGCTGCCAGAGAACGAGGAGGCCTACCAGCAGGTGGTCGGAGCGGGCCCCGACGCGGCCCAGCTGCGCCAGCTCTTCACCCACCGGGCAAACCATTGTGTCTTTACTCCGGCTGAGCAGATCACCGCCTTTCGAGTGCTTTTCGAACGCCTGGATTCGGGCAACTGGCCGCCGCTCGACCCGGCCACCTTGAACCAGGCGGCCGTTGGACTCGGCGAACGGCTGAATGGGGGAAGCTTCCCGGGCTCGAGCATTCTCATTCCCGCGCCGCCGGCCTTCGTCGATTACCTCCCCGCCCCCTTTCCCCGGCCCTTCGACTCGCGCTCCGCACCCTGAATGGACCACTAAAAACCTCTATGCAACGACATGTTGTGCATTCGCCCCAGCTGTGGTACCATATGCCCGCGCCTCAAACAGGCCCCCAAAAAAGACTTTCACGCCCCACCCCAGCCCCTGGAAAGCCCGCGCAAGCGGGCTTTCCTCTTTCTAGATCAATGCCACCCGCGCAAGCGGGCTCTTCCTTGTTTAGTTGAGGCGCCGGCGCAGGCGGGCTTCTCTTTTTATGACTTCGGCGGCGCCGTGTGGAGCAGGTCCAGGACCAGCGCAGCGGTCCACGAAAACGATTGACTGCCACGGGCGGTGCGATCGATCGGGTTGAAATATTCGCCGAACCCACTCCGCTCCACCAGGCGCAGGGTCGAGCTGGTGAGGGACGCGGCGGCACGCTCGAGACCCGCCTCCCGGAAAGCATCAATGACCAACCAATTCACCTGGATCCACGCCGGGCCCCGCCAGTAGTTGCTCGGCTCAAAGGCGTCGGTGCCCGGCGGAACGGTGCATATGGGTTCAGCAGTGCCGCAGCTGGCGAGGTATGCCTCGGCCACCTCCGCCACCCGCTCGGCTGAACTGAGGCCCCCCGACAGGGCTGCGATACCGGCCGCCGACGGGGAGGCCATCTGCTCGCCGAGCTGCGCGTCCCAGTCGACATAGGTACGGAGGTGGGGATGCCAGTGGTACTCGTCGTAGGCGCGGGCGAATTCGGCGAGTTCGGCCTCAGCTATTACCGCCGGCTCACCGAGTACCTCAGCGATTCGATTGAGCTCCTGGCCGGCGCGATGGACGAGCGCGTCGAAGACGGCGTCATAGACCACGAACGGAGTTCGGTCGCGATAAGCGGCCAGGGCAAAGTCACCTTCGGAGATGATTTCGGCAAGGGCGATGTAGCTGTCGTAATCACGTCCCGTCGGGCGCTCCGCGCTGGCCACGGCCCGCGTGTCCAGGCGCTCGTAGATCTGCTTGGGCCGCAGCCCGGCCTGGCGGAGCCGGTCCCAGCGTGGCGAGTTGTCCCAGCCGGTCTCCCAGGGGTGGACGATCGCCACGAGTGGGCATCCGGCCAGGCGGCGGGCGGTGAAGAAGTACTCCAGCCAGCGGGCCAGGTCGGGCAGGACACGGCGCCAGAAGGCGTCGCGCCGCTCAGGGTCGGGCGCTCGGGCGCCGATGCGGCGCGCGGCGAGCGCGAGGATGGGCGGGTTGGAGATTCCGCTGGTCAGCTCGCCGGCGCGACCGACATGGCGCTCCATGCCCGGCCAGCGATCGGGGCCGGGGAAGTAGTCGGCAAGCTGGCGAGGGTCATAGCGGACGTGAGGGACCATTCCGTCCGACCACTGGCCGTGCAGCATCGATTCGATCTCGGTGGCCGCCGTCTCCCATTCGAAGGTGGCCCAACCGAGGCTGATGAAGCCGCTGTCCCAGTTCCACTGGTGGGGATATTGGGATGCCGAGGGCTTTGTCCAGCCGGCCACGTGATTACCGCGCAATACCTGCCGGGCCGCGCGCTCAAGCTCGGTCGAAGGTTCCAACACCCCCTATTCTGCTGATCACAAACCGTGCTCGACCACGTCACCCCTTCCCTGGCCCTGCTGGCCGGCCTCGTCTCCTTCCTGAGCCCCTGTGTCCTCCCGCTGGTGCCGGCCTATGTCGCCTACCTGGGGGGCCGCGCAGCTCGGCCGGATGGTGCTCGCCGCTCTCACGTCGCCCTCGCCGGGCTTGCCTTCGTGGCCGGTCTGAGCCTGGTCATCCTGGTTTTCTTCTATGCCTATCAGAGCTTGCTCTCGCCCTTCCAGCATGTGCTGGCTCCGGTGGCGGGGATTCTCGTGATCCTTCTCGCTCTCCAACTTGCAGGTCTCCTGCGGCTGCCGTTTCTCCAGGCTGAGTACCGGCTGATGAAGTCCGCTCCCCCGCAGGGCGGGGTGGCCGGTGGCCTGCTGCTGGGAGTCGGCTTCGCGGCGGGCTGGACCCCGTGCATCGGACCCACCCTGGGAGCGATCCTGACGTCGGGCAGCGAGCAGGGAACCACGGCCGCCGGCCTCGCCCTCCTGCTCTTCTATTGCCTCGGCCTGGGGCTGCCGTTCCTCGCCCTCGCCGTCGCCTTCGAGTGGACGTCTCCGATCGTGGCAGCGCTCAACCGGCGCCGGCGAGCGATTGACCTGGTCTCGGCGGCCGTGCTCGGGGTGATGGGATTGCTGCTCCTGACCGGACAGCTCAGCTGGCTGACGCTCCACCTGAGCTGGCTGGTTCCTGACTCGCTAGCTCGCGCCGTAACGATCTGAGAGCGGCCGGGAGCCTATTTTTAGCCTGATGGATCTGGACCGACTCCCCCCACCAGTGCGCGAAGTTCTCAGCCGGCTGGCAGCTGCGCTGCACCACCGCGAGCCGGCTCTCCGAGCGCGAATTGACGCTCTCCGACTGGCACATCCCGAGCTCGATGACGATGGCATAGCCCGCCGGCTGATCCGCGACACGCGCTTGCGCATCGCTGCCACCGGCGCCGCCAGCGGCGCGGCGGGCATCGCTCCCGGCCTCGGCACGCTCCTGGCGCTGGGCGCCGCCACGAGCCAGGCGGTCTATGCGCTCGAGCAGGAAACCGAGCTCGTGATGGCGATCGCGATGGTCTACGGTCACGAGCTGGCCGATTCAGACCAGAGGGTGATCGAAGCCCTTGTGGTTGTCGGAATCGCGGGGGGCTCGGTGAAGCTGCGGGAGAACCTGCTGGTGGCCGGCGGGGAGCGAATCACCGTCGCCGCCTTCCGGGCCTTGCCGGCGGATTGGGTCAGCCGCGCCGGCGGCCATGTGCTGAGGCGCGTCCTGGCTCGGTTGGCCCGCTCGCGCGCTGTTTCCACAATCGGGAGGGTCGCTCCCCTGGCGATCGGGATGGCCGTCGGAGCGGGCTTCGACTGGGTCGCGGTCAGTGCTCTCGGCAAGGCTGCCATGAGCTACTACGGGCCTGGCGGCCCGGCGGCCCGGGCGCCTGCGCTCTCAACCGGCCAGGATGGCAGCCACGTCAAACTTGGCGACTGATTCGATCTGGTCGAACCGACATTGCCGGGGGGGCTTGTCCGGCCGCCAGCGCCGGAAGCCAGTCGCATGCCGGAAGCGCTGGCCGCTCTGCAGCTTGTCGTAGGTGACTTCGCAGACGAGTTCGGGGCGCAGGCCCACCCACTCGGTCTCCTGGCCCCGCGACCAGCGACTCGGCCCCCCCGGCATCCGGCGTCGCTCCATTGTCGGCTCCCCTTCTGCCCGGAGCGGCTGAAGCTCTGTCAGCAGCCGGCGGCGGGTCGCCGCGTCGAATGATGAGGTGTGGCCGACGTAGTGAAGGGACTCCGCCTCGTCGTAGAGGCCGAGGAGAAGTGAACCCAGGGCGGCACCATCCTTGGCGAGGCGGTAGCCGATGACCACACAGTCCGCCGTCCTCTCGTGCTTCACCTTGACCCAGCCGCGTTTGCCGGGCAGATAGGGCTGCTGCCAGGACTTGGCGATGATCCCATCCAGGCCGGCGCCCTCGAATTGCGCCAGCCACTCACGACCGACGCGCGCCTCACGCGTGCACGGCGTCAGGTGGACGGGCGCCGGCACTCCGGTGAGAACGTCCTCCAGCCGGCCTCGGCGCTCGGAGAGGGGCAGCGGGCGGAGGTCCTCATCGCCCAGGGCAAGCACGTCGAAGGCGACAAGGGCGGCGGGGATCTTCGCGGCCAGCATGCGGACCCTGGAGTCAGCCGGATGCAGGCGCATCTGCAGCGAGTCAAAGTCAAGCCCATCCACGCCGACGATGATCAGCTCGCCGTCGAGCACCACCCGGTCGGCCGGCAGGCGACGCAGGGGGTCGATCATCTCTGGGAAATACCTCGTCATCTGGCGCGCCCCTCGGCTGATCAGGTCCACGCGATCGCCGTCGCGAAAGACAAGGGTGCGGAAGCCATCCCATTTCGGCTCGTAGGACCAGTCGGGCCCCTCCGGTACGACCGGCTGCACCGCGGCGAGCATCGGTTCCATGTCAAGCGGAATCGGAAGACTCACGCGGGAATGGTAGCCACCCTTCCCCTCCGCCACTCCCCCGGCTCCACTCCCCTGGCCCACTAGGCCCGCTCAGGCGCCGCCCTGACGGTCGGCTCTGAGGTCGTACCGGAGGAAGATGTGCGACCCGCTCAGATGCAGGCTCAACAGCCGCCCCCAAACGCCTGCCTTGGGGAGCAGCGCCGCTCCCTCAACCAGACCCAGCTCGGCGCCGCCCGACCGCCCGGCCAGGACGGGGGAGAGTGTCAGAAA
>CAXMLP010000089.1:0-9589 GCA_964194225.1 uncultured bacterium
AGGTTCGAGAGCGGCTCGTCGAGGAGGAAGACCTGTGGCTCGCGGACGATCGCGCGGCCCAGCGCCACGCGCTGCCGCTGTCCGCCCGACAGCTGCCGGGGCTTGCGCTTGAGCAGCACGTCCAGCTCGAGGATGCGCGCGGCGTCATTCACCCGTCGCTCGATTTCGGCCTTGGGCGTGCCGCGCATCTTCAGCCCGAAGGCCATGTTGTCGTACACGCTCATATGCGGGTAGAGGGCATAGGACTGGAAGACCATCGCGATATCACGGTCTCGGGGCGGCATGTCATTGACGACCTTGTCCCCGATCTTGATCTCGCCCTCGGTGATGTCCTCGAGGCCGGCCAGCATGCGCAGGGCGGTGGACTTGCCGCAACCGGACGGGCCGACCAGGACCATGAACTCGGTGTCCTTCACCTGGAGGCTGAGGTTGTCGACCGCGAGAGTGTCGCCGGCGTACCGCTTGGTGACGTTCTCGTAACTCACAGATGCCATTTGGAGAAATCCTACTCGCTAGCGGCGCGCCTTGAATAGCGCGCTAGTCGATGACTCCCGATCCCAGTCCGCGGCCATAGGAATCAGCGAAGAAGGCGCAGGCCAGCGCGACCGGCGCGATGCCCAAGATGACCGCCGAGAACAGGAAGCCGCTGTCGCTGATGTCGACGCTCGTGCTGCCCACAGCGGCCATCAGGGTCTGCCCGGCGGGATTGCTCTCAAGGGCGAATGCGTAGAGGTAATCGTTGAAAACGATCGCGATCCCGAATAGCGCAACCGCACCGATCGCGGGCAGCGCCAGGGGCAGCAGCACCCGGGTGAGGATCGCAAAATCGAACGCACCTTCCAGGCGGGCGAATTCGACGAGGTCGGCCGGAAGGTTGCGAAGAAAGGTCCAGAGCACCCAGGTGCCGAAGGGGATGATCAGCCCCGGGTAGGCCAGCACCAGGGCCCAGGGCGAGTTCAGGAGGTGAAGGGCGCTCATCATCCTCACCAGGGGCAGAAAGAGGACGCCCTGCGGCAATAGGTAGGTGGCGAAGAGCACCCCAACGATGCTGCGGCTGTACGGAACGCGCAGGTGCACCAGGGCGTAGGCGGCCATCAGGCTGGCCGGCAGGCAGATGGCCAGTGTCGCGATCGTGACCAGGGCGGTGTTGAACATCCAGTGGCCGAAGGTGGGCGAGGTGAGTAGGTCCGAATAGTTGCTCCACAGCGGATGCCACGTCCACCAGGGGTTGCCGAAGACCAGCTGCTCGTCGCTCGCCTTGAGGGAGGCGATCAGCATCCAGTGGAAGGGGGCCAATGAGAAGACCAGGGCGAGCCCGAGAAAGAGACTCCGGCCGGCGCCGGACAACCGGGCTGTGATTGCGCTGGAGATCGGCATGGTCACCGCCGAACCTGGCGCAATACGAAGAGGATCGCCAGGAGGTAGAGGGGCAGCATCGCCAGCGAGACCGCCGCGGCGGTGCCCAGATCGCCATCCCGCAGCGCGATCTGGAAGGCCATGGTGCTGACGATGGTCGTGCGGTTGGCCGGGCCGCCGCCAGTCAGGAGGTGGACGATGGAGAAGTCCCCGAAGGTGCCGAGGATCGAGAGAAGGCAGGCGAGCAGCAGGGCCGGGTAGAGGTGGGGCAGGAGGACATGGCGCGCCTGCGTCAAAGCCCTCGCCCCGTCGATCGCCGACTGCTCCAGGAGAGCGCTCGGGATCGAGCGCAGGGCGGCCAGGAAAAGCACCGCGAAGAGCGCCGAGCCGTGCCAGACGTTCACGGTCACCAGGCTCGCCATCGGGAGCGGCCCCTCGCCCAGCCAGGCGATGTTGCTGCCGATCAGATAGTTGATGGCGCCGTGAACGTTGCTGAAGAGGTAATACCAGGCGACCGTTCCCACCACCACCGGAAATATGAAGGGCAGGAAGAGCAGGGCGTAGACCACCCGGCGGCCCGGAAAGGGTCGGACCAGCGCGAAGGCGATCGCCAGGCCGAGCAGCGACTTGAGCAGGGTGCTGAAGCCCACGTACACGGCTGTGTTGACGAGCGCCTGGCGGAAGGTCGCCTGGTGGGCGAGGTAGGTGAAATTGCCGAGCCCGATGAAGTGCGGCTGATCCTCCCCCACCTGGGCGCTGGTGAAGCTCAGGTAGACGGCCAGCCCGAGGGGATAGGCGATGACGCCAAGCACGAACAGCAACGCAGGCGAGAGAAGGAGAATCGCCCGCCGCCGCGGCGCGCCTACCGGCAGCTCACCCCTTGACCGCGCCGGCGGTCATGCCGGCGACAAAGTAGTCGACAAAGAAGGAGTAGAGCACCGCCACCGGGATGGAGCCGAGCAGCGCCCCCGCCATCAGCTGACCCCAGAAGAAGTCATCGCCATGGATGAGCTCACTCGTCACGCCGACTGGGATGGTCTTGGAGATGCTGTCGTTCATGAAGATCAGCGCGTAGAGGTATTCATTCCAACTGAGCGTGAAGGCGAACATGCCGGCGCTCAGGATGCCGGGCAGGGCCAGCGGGATGACCACCCTGAGCATGGCCTGGATCCGGTCCGCGCCGTCCACCATCGCCGACTCCTCGAGCTCTTTGGGGATGCTCTTGAAGTACCCGATCAGCAGCCAGGAGCAAAAGGGGATCAGGAAGGTCGGGTAGGTGCAGATCAGCGAGAGCAGGTTGTTGAAGAGGTGGAACTGGCTGATCAGATAGGTCAGCGGCAGGAAGAGCAGGGTCGGCGGCACCAGGTAGGTGATGAAGATGCCCCACCCGATCGAGTCCGCGCCTCGGAAGCGAAGTCGGGCCAGCGAATAGCCGGCCAGGACGCTGCAGAAGAGCGAGATGATCGTTGAGACAACCGCCACCACCGTCGTGTTGATGAGCCAGTGGAAAAAGTTGGTGTGGAAGAGCAGCTGGTCGTAGTGCTCGAGCGTGGGCTGTGACACGAAGAGCGGGCTCTGCGCGAAATCGAACAGCTCCGAGGCCGACTTGAAGCTGGTGATGAACATCCAGTAGAAGGGGAACAGGGTGACGAGGAGGAAGAGGCCGATCGGGATGTAAACGCGCACCGTCTTCCCCGCCCCGCGTTCCCACAGGGGGGCGTCGCTCTTTCGCTTGACCGGCCGCGAGCGCGCTGCGGTGGCCACCTTCAGTCGTTCCGCCGGAGGGCGAGGAGGGTGACGGCGATGATGATCGCCAGCAGCGGGAAGAGGACGAGTGAAACCGCGGCGCCGAGGCCGATGTCACCGCCCTGGAGGCCGGTCTGGTAGGCCCAGGTGCCGAGCACGTGGGTGCTGTTGTAGGGCGCCCCGTTGGTGAGCACGAAGGGGACCTGGAAGTCGGCGAAGGTGAGTATCGTCGAGAGCAGAAGAACCACCAACAGGACCGGCCGCAGCATCGGCACCGTGATGCCGATGAACTGCTGCCAGCGGTTGGCGCCGTCGACACGGGCTGCCTCGTAGAGGTCGGTCGGGATTGTCTGCAGCCCGGCCAGGAAGGAGATCCCGTAGAAGGGGACGCCGCGCCAGATGTTGACGATCATCAGAGCCGAGAGGGCGCTCCACCGCTGACCGAACCAGTTCGGTCCGGGATAGGCGAGAAGGTGAGCGTCAACCAGCATCCAGTTCACCACGCTGAAGGTGGGATCGAACATCCATTTCCAGCCCAGTGTTGAGAGCACGGTTGGGATGATCCAGGGGAGCAGCAGTGCAGCGCGGACGAAGCGCTGGCCGGCGAACGCCTGGTTCAGCAGGAGCGCCATGATCAGGCCGAGACCGAACTTGAAGACAGTTGTGATCGCGGTGTAGATGAAGGTGTTGGCAAACGCCGTAAGGAACGGTTTGTCGATGGTGAACTCGAACTTGTAGTTGGCCAATCCGACCCAATGGCCGGCGCTATCGAGGTTGGCATTGGTGACAGAGAGCCACACCCCGATGACGAAGGGATAGGCCAGGAAGATCCCCAGCACCAGCAGCGTCGGCAGCAGCAGCGTGTAGCCGAGCGGCGCCTCGCGGGCGAGGAAACGATCACGGAGGGAGCGCCGCGGCGCTCCCCCCAATTGTGTGACCTTACCTGCTGCCAGTCCCATCCATTGGCCTCTCTTGACTCAGATTACCTACGTGGGCCTCGAGAAGATCGCGTTGAGTTTGTCAGCCGCCTCTTTGACCGCCTGGTCGGTGGTCTTGGAGCCGTCGATCGCCTGCGCGAACATGTCGGAGACGATGTACTGAGTCTGGGCCTGAGCGGTCGCCTTGCTCGGAGTCGCCGGCCAGCCCGGCCATTTACCGGTCGGCACGACATCGATGAACGCCTTCATCTTGGGGTCCTTGTTGAAGGCCGGATCATTCTTGAAGGCGTCATAGGGGCCGGCGTTGTAGCCGCCGGCGGCGTCGGTCCACTTGAGGTAGGTGTCCTTGTCCATCAGGTAGAGGAGGAGGGCCTTGGCGGTCTCCCGCTCCGGGGAGTACTTCATGACGGCGTGGTTGAAGATCAGGTTCATCGTGAAAATGCCCTTGGGCCCACCCGGCAAGGCCGCGTTATCAGTGACCTGGTCGTACTTTTTGAACTCCACCTTTTCGCGGATGTAGATCGAGGCTCCGTTCAGCGTCCCGCTGATGCGGTTGGCGTGGTAGGCCTGGTTGTTGTCCGGGTCAAGCCATTCGGGGTGGACATCGAAGCCGCCCTTGACAGCGTCCTGGGCCCACTTGATGGCGGCCCTGGTCTCCTTGGAATCGATCGCGATCGTCTTGCCGTCACTGTTGGCCTCTTTGCCGCCGAAGGACCAGAGCACGGGGTTCCACATCGAGAGCGAGTCGCCGTAGGCGTGGCCGTCCGTCTGCGCAATGTGCGGCAGCCCGGCCGACTTGAGCCTGGCGGCGGCGGCGGCGAAGTCGTCCCAGTTCTTGGGGAAGGCGTTGATTCCCGCCGTCTTGAAGTAGTCGGTGCGGTAGGTCCAGGCGTTGGGGACCACCGTGTAGGGGATCGCCCGGTACTTGCCGTCGACCTTGCAGAAGGCATCGTTGACAGCCAGCGGCTGGCCGATCTTCGCCTTGAGGATGTTGACCTCGTTGGTCACGTCGTCGCACTGGCTCGTGTAGAGGTGCGGCCAGGCGTACTGCATCTGGATGATGTCCGGACCGGCTTTGGCCTCGACCGCAGCCGCTGTTTTCGCCTGCAGCTGGTCGGCGGTGATCTGCTCGACGGCGACCGTCACGCCGTACTTGTCGCCGAATTCCTTGGCCTGCCGGATGAACTCCGCGTCGGCGGCCTTGACGAAGCTGACCCACTGCAGCAAGCGGATGCTGGCACCCTTGCGGGGCTTGGGTACAGCTGTGGTCGAAGCGGCCTGGTCGGTGGCGCCACCGCAGGCATCGAGCAGGGGTAGGGCGGAAGCGCCCGCCACCAGCAGCCCGGCGGCCTTCAGGAACCTGCGCCGGTCCCAATTGGCCCGCTCCGGGTCCCACTCGAATATCGGATCTCTCTCGCGCTCAGGCATTCTGCCCCCCTCCAAGGTCCGGAATCTTTCCGGAGGTTAGTGGCAGGAATGGTAGCCTCGAATCCTCAACCTTGTACACGGACGAACTGCGAGCCCGCCAGTCAAACCCCGCCGCGGTCGGGGTTGTCGGCGTCGGCCGGATGGGTCGCGGCGTCGTCGACCAGATCGCGACGATGACCGGGATGCAGGTGCGGGCGCTCGCCGACCTCCACGTCGAGCGGGCGATCCGCGGCTTCACGGAAAACGGCTGGAGCCGGGACCAGGTCACCGTCACCGATTCTGTCGGGGTGGGCAATGACGCCCTCCGGAAGGGAGGCGTGGTCGCCACGGCCGACCCGCTGCTCATCCCCCGGCTCGAGCTCGAGTGCATCACCGAGTGCACGGGAGACCCTGAGACGGGGGCCCGGGTCGCCTCCGAAGGGATCGCCGAGAAGCACCACGTCGTGATGCTCAACGTCGAGGCGGACGCTGTCGTGGGCGCGATCCTCGCCGAGCAGGCCCGGGCGGCGGGGGTCGTCTACAGCCTTGCCGCCGGCGACCAGCCCGGGGCCATCTTTGAGATGTGCAACTGGGCGACCACGCTTGGCTTCCGGATCGTCTGCGCGGGCAGGGGCACCGTCCTCTTTCCAGATGACCACCACGCGACCCCCGAGAAGTACCTGGAGATCGCGCTCCGCAACAAGATGAACCCCAAGATGTACAACGAGTTCCGGGACGGCACCAAATCGCAGCTTGAGATGGTGGCGGTCTCCAATGTGCTCGGCCTGCCTCCCGCCCGGCGCGGGATGCATGAGCCCCACTGCGGCTGGCCCGAGCTCGGCAAGGTCTTCTCGCTGCGTGGGGATGGCGGCATCCTCGAGACCGAGGGCGTGGTCGACATGGCCAATGCGGTGAACGAGAAGGGCGAGTACGTCCACCAGGACAAGGTCTTCCCCGGCGTGTTCGTGGTCGTGACCTCGGATCACTCCGGCGTCCGCTCGGCAATGGGATCGCTCTTCGAGCCGGGCTTTGGCGGGACCGCCCAGCAATGGGGACCCAACTGGGGACTCTTCCGCCCCTACCACCTCGCCTGTGTCGAGGTACCGATGTCGATCGCGCGAGCGATTGTCACCGGGCTCCCCACCGGCGACGTGCGCAGCGCTCCCTGCGCCGAGCTCGTGGCCGTCGCCAAGCGGAACCTGGCACCGGGAGACGAGCTTGACGGTGGCGGCGGCTACGCCGTCTATGGGCTGTCGGAGCGGGCCGACGTCGCACGCCGGGAGAACCTGCTTCCCTTTGGGTTTGCCTACAGCGGCCGGCTCAAGCGGAGCGCGCAGCAGGACCAGGCGCTGAGCTGGGAGGACGTCGAGGTGGACCGGTCAGGGTTCCTTCATGAGCTCCGAATGGAGCAGGACAGCAGATTCAGGTCAGGCTCTTCGAACTGACCTGACGCACCGTCTCGCGCAGTTCCCCCCATCACCTGGGGTTTATTTCACCCGCCTGGACGTCAGTCGCTGCATTTCCCCGGCTGCGCCGGGGCCCCCCACCGGACGGGACTGTTCCTCCCCCCGCAGAGCGGGGGGAGGTTGGTGGGGGGCGGTTTGAGTTTCAGGGCCGCAGACGGCGGCGGGCGACCCGGGCTGCCACCGCCGCGATCCCGCCCGGGAAGAAGTAGACGAGGAGGATGAACAGGGTTCCCAGGATGAAGAGCGGCTCCGACAGCGGCACCCGGAGCAGGGGCGGCAGCGATTCGACGCCGCCCGAGGCGCTGAGCTTCACCAACCTGAAGTCCAGGTACTCGTAGAGGGCGCCACCCAGGGCGGGACCCCAAAGCGTGCCGGCGCCGCCGAGGACCACCATCAGCAGGAGGGCGAGGCTGAAATTGGCCGTTGTCACGGCCGGGGTTGCGCCGCCCAGCAGAAGCAGGTAGACGATCCCGCCCAGGCAGGCGAGCCAGCCGGAGAGCGTGAAGACCAGGAGCTTGAAGGTGTACGGCCGCAGTCCCATGACCTCGACCCGCCGCTCGTTCTCCCGAATCGCCTGCCAGACCCGGCCCGGCCTAGAACCGACCGCCCACCAGCACACGACGAAGGTGAAGACGAGGTAGCTGAGCGCGATCCAGTAGAGGTTGGGCGTGTTGACGATGCCGGTGAGCGCCGCGGGCATGAGGTTGAAGTCAAGGCCCAGGCCCTCCTCCCCGCCGGTCAGATGACCTGGGTTCTTGAACACCAGGATCGAGCCCGCCTGGGCGAAGGCCAGGGTCACCATGGCGAATGCGATGCCGCCAACGCGCAGGCAGAGAGAACCCAGCGCGAGGGGCAGCAGCAGGCCCGCGAGGATCGTGACGAGGACGGCCGGAGCCAGCGTCCAGTGCCAGCGGGTCACAGCCAGTGCCGGCAGGTAGACACCCAGCGCGAAGTAGAGGGCGTGGCCGAAAGAGAGCAGGCCCGTGTAGCCGAAGATCAGGTTGTAGGAGAGGGCGACGCCCGCCAGGGTGAGGCACAGGGCGAGCAGCTGAAGAGTGCCCGGCCGGTTCAGGGGACTGCTGAAAATGCCCGGCAGCGGAACCTCGAAGAAGGGCGTCAGCGCCAGAATCAGGAATACGGCAAACGCCACCGCGAAGCCGCGCCGTAAGGGCAGGTGCAGGTTCAGACGGCTCACCCTCTCTCCGGCCTCCCGAGCAGGCCGGCGGGGCGGGCCAGGAGGACCGCGGCGAGAAGCAGGACGACGCCCAGGTCTCCGGCGGCCGAAAAGCCCAGGTAGACCGACGCGTAGTAGTTGAGGAACTGCTGGACCAGGCCGACGATCACCGCCGCGATCGCCGAGCCGGCGAAGGAGCCGAGGCCGCCGATGACGATGACGATGAAGGCGAAGATCAGCGTGGCGGTTCCCCGCTCGGGGTCGATGTTCCCGAAGTAGACCGCTCCGAGGAGCCCGCCGAGCGCGGCCGCCACCCCGCCGATCGCGAATACGAGCGTGAACGCGCGTTGGACGTCGATCCCGAGCGCGCTGACCATCGAGCGGTTCTCCACCCCGGCCCGCACGATCAGTCCCCAGCGCGAGAAGCGAAGAAAGGCGGCGATGGCCAGGTAGACGGCGATTGCCACGAAGATCGTGACCAGCCGGCTGGTGGGGATCGCAGCGCCGGCGACAGACGTGACCCCCTGGCTCCAGGCCGGCGCCGGGAAGGGCTTGGGATCAGCCCCAAAGGCGCCCTGCACGAGCGCGGTGAAGGCGAGGGCGAGGCCGACCGTCACCAGGACCTGCTCGACGTGGCGGCGGTAGAGGGGCCTGATCAGGACGATCTCGACCGCCGCCGCGACAACCGCACCCACCACGAGGCAGCCGGCCACCGCCACCACCAGCCGCCCGGTCGGGTCCATCTGGAGCCGGGTGGCCAGCCACCAGGCCGTGTAGGCGCCCACGGTCAGGAAGGTGCCGTGGGCAAAGTTGAGAACCCGCATCAGGCCGTAGGTGAGGGAGAGGCCGGAGGCGATCAAGAAGTAGAGCCCGCTGAGGCCCAGTCCCGTGGCGACCAGCAGCACCAGGGTGCTCAACCGGCCGCCCCAACGCCGAGGTAGCTCTGGGCCAGGGCCGGCTGGGCGAGCAGCTCGGTCACCGATCCGACGTGGACGACTCGGCCCTGGTCGAGGACGATGACGCGCTCGGCGAGTGCCTTTGCAACCTGGAGGTTCTGCTCAACCAGCAGCACCGTGCATTCCGAGGCGGCTCGCCGCAGCGCATCGGCAGCCTTGGTCACCATGAGCGGGGAAAGCCCCTTGGTCGGCTCGTCAACCAGGATCGCTCGGTTGCGATTGAGGAGCGCGCGACCCAGGGCCAGCATCTGCTGCTGACCTCCCGAAAGGCTCCCCGCCCGTTGTCCGGCCCGTTCGAGCAGCTCGGGGAACAGGTCGTACACCAGCTCGTAACGAGGAGCCGGGTCCCGCTCGGCAAGCTTCAGGTTCTCGGTGATGGTTAGGTCACTGAAGATCTCCCGCTCCTCGGGCACGTAGCCGATCCCGAGGCGGACGATCTCGTGCGTCGGGCGCCGCTCGATTCGCTCCCCGCCGAAGCTGATCGCGCCGGAGCGGCCGACCAGGCCCAGCAGGGCTCGAATGGTCGTGGTCTTGCCCGCCCCGTTG
>CAXMLP010000090.1:0-11964 GCA_964194225.1 uncultured bacterium
GTGTATAAGAGACAGCTCTTATCCTGCGGCCGGGGTTGGCTGCATTGAGCCGTTGCAGCAGGACTTCGGCATCGAGGCGAAGTTGGTGCGCGAGGGCGGAATTCCGCGTTATGACCGTCAACGCGGTGCCGTGAAGTTCGACCGACTCGCACTCGGGAGCCAGTTCGGGACCGAGCAGTCCCCGGAACGCCAGTCCCGCCCGCATCTCGACGACTCTTCCGGAGGAAGGCTGGCGAGCCAATACGCGGGGAAGCAGCTTCCCGATCCTATCCACAGGCTTCCACACGTCCCCCACTGATGCAGCGCACAGCCGCCGTGGCCATGAGGGCGGGCGGGAACGGATCTGCCTCAACGGAGGTGACGATCACCTGGCCACCCTGCCCCACCCTCTCGAGCAAGGCCGATCGCCTCGCGACGTCGAGTTCGCTGAGGACGTCGTCGAGAAGGAGGATCGGGCGCTCACCGCTCCGCGACTCGATCAATTCCGCCTCGGCGAGCTTCAGACTGACCACCGCTGTCCGCTGCTGTCCCTGGGAGGCATAGCTCCTTGCGTCCGTGCCGGCAATCGTGATGAGGAGGTCGTCACGATGAGGACCCAGGGAGGTCACCCCGCGCCGGAGATCCTCTGCCGTTGCTCTCGCCAGCGCTTCGCCAAGGTCTTCGGGCGGTCCCACGTAACCGACAGTCATGGTCTCGCCGCTCGAGATCGATTCATGAGCCCTCACGGCCAGCGGTTCCAGTTCAGAGACGGCCATCCGCCGAGACGAAACGATCGATTCGGCAAGCGTCACCAGCTTCTCGTTCCAGATTTCGAGCGAAAGGACGCCGTCCTGACCACTCTCTATTCGCTTGAGAAGGTGATTTCGCTGGTCGAGCACACGCCGATAGGAGGCCAGCTGCCGCCCGTGGCCAGGCACGACCTGGACCAACATCTCATTCAGGAATCTTCGCCGGTGGTCGGGGCCGGCTTTGACAAGGCTCAGGTCCTCCGGCCAGAAGAGGGTCGCCCGGATCTCGCCGGGAAGGTCGACGGCGCGACGCGCCACCCCATCCACCCGAATCGTCTTGACCGTCCGGTCACCGAGGCGGGCCAGCTTGATCGCCACCTCCAACCGCCGGCCGGCGCTCTCGACCACGGCGTCGATCGTGGCTTCGGGCGCATCCGCGCCGATCAGCTCGGCCTCACGATGAGCGCG
Organism: uncultured bacterium; assembly: GCA_964194225.1. Lineage (GTDB taxonomy): Bacteria > Chloroflexota > Dormibacteria > Dormibacterales > Dormibacteraceae > CAXMLP01. The sequence continues at coordinate 1,197 of CAXMLP010000090.1, forward strand.
CGGAGAGGTCGACAGGGCGAGGACCGCGACTGACTCCAGCAGGTTCGTCTTTCCCTGAGCGTTACGACCCAGGAAAAAATTGAGATTTGAGCCAAGTTCAATCTGCAGCCGTGGGTAGTTGCGATAGTTCCGCAGAGAGAGGGAGACGAGCCTCAACCGCGGGGGCTACATCGCCATCCGGACAGGCATGATCACGTAGACGTAGTCCTCCTTGCCGGGCATCTTGATGACGCCTGGTGAGAGCGGACCGTTGAATTGGAGCTCGACCTTCTCGTCGCTCAGTACGGCCAGCGCATCCAGGACATAACGGGCGTTGAAGGCGATCTGGATATCCGTCCCCTCCACCTTGGCCTCGATCTCGGCCTGGCTGTCGCCGACCTCGTTGGTTGTCGCGGACAGGTTCAGACCGCTGGACCCCGCCCGGAAGCGGATCACGTTTGCGCTGTCCTTGGCGAAGAGTGAGACCGCACGGACGGTCTGCACCAGGTCGGCCGTGTCAACCGCCACGATGGTGGAACTCTTCGTGGGCATAACCTGTGAATAGTTCGGGTAGTTACCGTCTATCAGCCGCGAGTTGACCTCTGAGGTGCCGGCCCGGAAGAAGACTTGGTTGCCTGCCTTTGAAACGATCAATTCGAGATTCTGCCCCTGACCGCGCAGTGCTCTGCTCAGTTCGCCGAGGGCACGCGCTGGGATGATCAGGCTTGCATCGATGGCATCGGCCCGGCTTGCCGTCAGCTTCCTCACCGCCAAGCGATGCCCGTCGGTCGCCGCCATGGTCAGCTCAGTTCCCTTGACCTGCAACAGAACGCCGGTGAGCACCGGCCTCGCTTCGTCCGTGGAGGCCGCCATCTGCGTCTGCTCGACTGCCTTGAGCATCTCGTCAAGGGGCACCTCCAGCCGGTCTCCCTCATCAGGCCGCGGGCTGGGTGGAAACTCCTCCGCCTCGATGCACTTCATGTGGGTGTCGAAGCGACCGCAGCGTAAGCCGAGCGTCTGCGTCTGTTGGTCAAGCTCCATCACCAGCTCCTGATCTGGCAGCGTCGACACGAAATCCGTGATCAGGCGGGCTGGAACTGTCGTGCTGCCTTCTTCGGCGACCTCGGCCGGAACCACCTTTCGGATCCCGATCTCAAGGTTGGTGGCTGTCAGCGCAAGTCCCTGATCGGTCGTCTGAACCAGGATGTTGTTCAGAATCGGAAGCGTGGTCCTCGCGGAGATAGCTCGTGAGACGGCCTGGAGGGTTTGGCCGAGCGGCCCCGGCATGCAGCTGACTTTCAAGCTTCGCTCCTTGTCCCCAACACTTCACTACTGAACCGATATATCTCTGTAACCGGCGTAACAGTAGGGCCTGTGGAGTCTGTGCAGGGCGAGTTCACGCTGAACTCGGCGCCGGGGGGCAAAGTGTATAGGAAAAGTCGCCTCCTTCCGGCCGCCTGTGAGAGTAAACCGGTGGAAAGAATTCGGGCGGTCCGGTTCTTCACGAGCAGTCCCTGCCGGTTCCACCGCGAGCTGTGCAGACCGGAAGAGGCGATCACCGGTTTACGTAAAGCCCGTCCCGGATGGACTGGATCTCATAGCGCAATGCTTCATCCTCCTTCAGCTCGTTGGCGATTTTCTCTATCGAGTGGAGAGCTGTCGTGTGATCCCGTCCCCCGAAGGCCTGACCGATCACCGGCAGGGAGGACGGAGTCTCCTCTCGGACGATCCACATGGCCACCTGCCGTGGATAGACGATGTGCTTGTCCCGGCGCTTCCCCTTCAACTCCTCGAGCGGGATGCTGTAGTGATCGGAAACGGCCTTCTGGATGGCATCGATCGTGATCGGCCGGCGAGACACAACAGGGATGATGTCGCTGAGCAGGCGGGCAGCCGCCTCGCTGTCCACATCTCTCTGGTGGATCGAAGCAAAAGCGATCACGCGGGTGAGTGCGCCCTCCAACTCTCGGATGTTCTTTTGAACCTTGTGGGCTATGAAGGTGAGGACATCCTCTGAGACGTAGCCGCCCGAGGTGCCCAGCTTCGACCTGAGGATCGCGAGGCGGGTCTCGAAGTCAGGAGGCTGAATGTCAGCGATCAGGCCCCACTCGAATCTTGAGCGGAGCCTGTCCTCCAGGGTGGGGATCTCCTTGGGGGGACGGTCGGAGGAGATCACGATCTGCTTATTGATCTCGTGCAGGGCATTGAAGGTATGGAAGAACTCCTCCTTCGTGCGGTCCTTGCCGGCGAGAAACTGGACATCGTCGATGAGGAGGATGTCGACCGTGCGGTACTTATGGCGGAAGTCGCTCATCTGGGCGGTCTGAATCGAGGCGATTACCTCATTCATGAATTGCTCTGAGGTGAGATATGCGACGCGCTTCTTGGGAAAACGGCGCCGGACCTCGTGACCAATGGCATGCATGAGGTGCGTCTTGCCCAGGCCCACGCCGCCATAGAGGAAGAGCGGGTTATAGGACTGGCCCGGCGAATCGGCGACCGCCATCGCCGCCGCGTGGGCGAACCTCGAATTGTTACCCACAACGAAGGCGCTGAAGGTGAACTTCTCGTTCAGCTCTGCGGTGGCGGCGGTGGCCAGGTCGGCAGGGTTCTCCTCGATGGCGAACTGCGCCTGGTCGTCCTCCCCCTCCTCCTCCTGCTGGCGGCGCGTCTGGCGCCGGCTGTTGTTGGTTGCCACCACAAAGTCAACCGCCGCCTCAGTACCAGTGACAGCCTGGAGCGTTTCCTGGATGAGGCTCGCGAATCGATCCTCGAGCCAGTCCTTGGCCAGCTTGCTGGGAACCGCAATACGGAAGAGATTGCCTTCCAAAGACTGGAGGGTCGTGTTCTTGACCCACGTTTCATAGCTCGGCTTGGCCAGCTGATAACGGAGCTCCTCCTGGACAGCGGCCCAGATCTGCTCCTGGCTCATTGCGCTCATTCGACAAAGATCCCATCGAGTTGGTTCAGCCCGGCTGGGGTGAGCGTGATCTGGCGCTGGTCGCGGGCGTCGAGCAGGCCCACCCGACAAAGTGCCTCCACCTCGAGACGGGCGCCATCCGAGGTAAGACGAAGCTCGTTTGCGATGGTGGGCAGGCTGGCGCCGCCCAGCTCGGCAAGGAGGAGCAGCAAGCGCTTGCCCTGGTCACTCACTGCGGCGGAACCCCTGACCGCGGGGGCTGCTACCAGCACCGTGTCGACGGCTGGCGGCTGCATGCGCTTGCCGGCTGCCGGCAATGTCATCGTCACCACGGTCCCTCCTCCCAGGTTGTCGCTGATCTCGAGCCGGCCGCCCCTTTCCGCCGCCAGCCGTGCCGCGATCGCAAGGCCAGAACCGACACCGGGGATGAAACGCCGCTCCATTTCTCCCGCGCTCGAGTAGCCGGGCTGGACCGCAAGCTGCTTGTCGATTATTCCAGGGCCGCGATCGCCCACTCGAAATGTGTGGCCGCTGTCCATAACGGAGATCGTTGCGCTTTGGAAACCGGCGTGGATTAGGTTTTGGACGAGGGCTTTCAGTGCCGGCTGGGGAAGGTCTGAGCCCTGCTCGCGGATAACCACCTCCAGGGCCGTGCATAGCCTGTGGATAAGTTCCTGCGGACCGGTCCCCTGCACTTCTTCAACCTTCGGCTCCGGTTCACCATCTCGATATATGGCCAACCGAGCCGAGAGGCAGGTTTCCGGGCCCACCTGCAAGCTCTGGCTTCTCCTTGTCCGCGCTGTGGAAAACGTCTCCGACTAACGATTCCGACCTGGCCTTACCACCCCGCCCGGTGACGACCCTGTGAACGGTGGTGATTCCGCGACCCTGGAGGCTGGCGCTTATCCACAAAATGACCACAGCCCGTGGATAGAATTTGCAGCAACGTATACAACGACGGTGGTGAAGCGTTGGGGCTGCGGCACTCAGTCGAGGCCGCTTCCGGGCCGGGATTCTAGCAAAGCCACCGGGGTGCCGCAAGGCTGCGCAGACCTAAAAACGTGACATGCGTTGTGACACGTGGCGAATACGATTTCGTATACTCCGCGAGTTCGAGAAGGATCAGAATCGCAGAGAAAGGAAGAGAGGTCGACTGAGATCAAGAGGACATATCAACCCAAAAAGAGATACCGACGCCGCGTCCACGGATTCCTGAACCGCATGAGCTCGGTCGGCGGGGCGCGAGTCATCCGAAACCGGCGGCGCAAAGGTCGAGAACGCCTGGGGGCCAGCTGACCTCGGCCGGTCCGCCCCGGCCGTCGTCGGCGTCACGAACAACGGCCCGCGTCCAGCGCGACCGTGGCGCTGGCCCGTATAGCGGCTTCTGAGAACGGACTTCGGATCCGCGACTCGCGGGCTAGATGAAAAAGCGTTCTCGACTCACCGGCCGGCGCGATTTTCAGCGCGTGGTATCAACCCGGCGATTGCTCTCCACAGCCAGCTTGGTCGGCTTTGCCCAACCCGGCACCGGAGCCTCCAGCCGGGTGGGGGTGGCAGCCAGCAAGGGGATCCGTGGCGCCGTGGCCCGCAATCGGGCTCGTCGCCGGCTTCGAGAGGCGGTCCGTCTGTCTCTCTCACCGGATGGTTCGCTGGCGGGGGCGGCGGGAATAAACATCGACGTGGTTCTGATCGCGCGGCCTCCGCTGTTGAGTGTGTCCATTGGTCAGATCCAGGCCGACCTGGCGCGTCTGGTGGCCAAGCTGGCCGGCCCCGCGGCGGCGTCATGAACTCCCTTCTACTGGGGTTCATCCGTGCCTACCAACACACTCTTTCGCACCTGTTCACCGGTTCGTGTCGCTACTATCCATCCTGCTCCCACTACACCTATGCCGCGGTCGAGCGCTATGGGTGGGCTCGAGGTTCGTGGCTCGGGGTTCGTCGAGTGCTCCGCTGTCACCCCTTTGCCAAGGGCGGCTACGATCCGGTCCCCTGATCACCCCGTATAGGAATACAGACATGCTTCATCCGCGCGAGGTCCAACTGCCATAGACCTCAGCCACGCTTTCGACTTCCTCGGTCCGATCAAGACCGTGTGGGAGCACAGCTTCCTGGCCGGCGTCCAGTGGGGCTTGGGCAGTCTCTACCACACCTTCGCCGGAGTGCCGGGACTTGCATTCGTCGGCGCCTACGGGCTGGCGATCGTGGTCCTCACGATCATCATCAAGCTTCTGCTCGCGCCGCTCTACCAGGTGCAGCTGTCCCTGAGTAAGAAGAGCATGGCCGAACAGCGCAAGTTGGCGCCCGAGGTGGCCAAGATCAAGAAGAAGTTCAAGGGCGACTCCCAGAAGATCAACACGGCGACCATGGAGCTCTACAAGGAGCACGGCGTCAATCCGCTCGGCGGCCTGGCCGGCTGCCTGCCAGCCCTCCTCCAGTTCCCGATCTTGACCGCCCTCTATTGGGCGTTCTATCAATTTCACGTCCAGGACGCCCACTTCCTGTTCATCCCGAGCCTCAACGACCTGCCCACCAAGCACCAGCTGATCCCCGGGCTGCCCGTGCCGACGATCGTATTTCTGATCATCCCCCTGCTCGCGGCAGGCTCGACCTACATCCAGGCCAAGATGATGCAGCAGCCACCCAATCCACTCGCCTCAGAGCAGGAGCTGCAGGCTCAGCAAATGACGAAGAGCATGCAGTTGATGATGCCTCTGATGATCGCCTACTTCGCTGTCGTCACCCCCGCCGGGCTCGGTCTCTATTGGTTCGTCTCGAACTGCGTGGCTATAATCCAGCAGTATTTCGTGACCGGCTGGGGACAGTTGGGGGGACCTCGAAAATGAAGTCCGCTGAGGGCCGCGGCAGAACTCTCGACGAAGCTGTCGACGCCGCACTGATCGAGCTCGGCGAGAGCCGGCGCAATGTGGATGTGCGCGTGCTCAGCGAGAGCGACGAGGAAACCGTTGTGGTGGTCTCCTTGCTCGGCTCCGAGAACGTCGTTCCGGAGACCCGCCGCCCCTTGCCAGCCGAAACCGACGAGGTGGCGGAGCGGGGAAGGGAACTGGTCGGCGAGCTCATCACCCGCATGGGGATCGACGGGACTGTCAGCGTTCGGCAGGGCGGCGATCCGGTGGTTCTGGATATCTCCGGCCGCGATCTGGGACCGCTGATCGGCTGGCGAGGCGAAAACTTGCGAGCTCTCCAAACCGTGGTGAACATGCTCATGAACAAGGTTCGAGTCGATCGCCGGGTGATCATCGATGTCGAGCGTTACCGCCAGCGCCGCGAACACACGGTTCGCGAGATCGCCCTGCGTGCCGCCCGCCAGGTGAAGGTGACCGGAGACCCGATAACGCTGGATGCGATGCAGCCCTTCGAGCGGCGCGCGATTCACCTGGCGCTCGAAGAGGACCCCGAAGTCACGACCGTGAGCGTGGGTGAGGAACCTAACCGCCGCCTCGTGGTCGGACCCCGGCCCGCCGCCGAGTAGAAGGTCGGATGTCGGGGCAGCAGGCGGCCGCCGACCACATCCGCCGCGCGATCGCGCTTGTGAACGCGGTCACCGACGGTCCCACCGATGAGGAGATCACGCCCAGTGAGATCGCCGAGGCGGTCAGGGATGCCATCGAGACCGCCGATGGCGAGCTTCCTGAGAAGGCGCATCGGTATCTCAATGAGTCCTTGGACTCGGTCTCCGATGGCATGCCTGGGGACTACGTTGCAATGAGCCTCTACGCAGCTCTGGGGGTGCTTGGCGAAGGCTAGCCGCGCCGGGCCTCGCGGTCGCTGGCCGAGGCGCTTTGTTCCACGTTTTACACGCCTCAGTTTTACACGCCTCAATGGACGCCCGGAAGGCCGCTACCCATCGCCGGGGCCCGAAATCGGGCTGGCTATACTGGCCAACGGATGAGCGTCGGCCAGTTCAGCGTCCGCGCTCTTGACGGTGGTGCCCGCCTGGTCACCGCCCCAATGCGGGATCGCGCCTCGGCCAGCCTGGCTCTCATGTTCGGGGTCGGGTCCCGTTACGAAGACGACCGCCTTGGTGGGGTCTCTCATTTCATCGAGCACCTCTTCTTCAAGGGCACCCTCGGCCGGCCGACCGCGAAGGAGATCGCGGAGGCGATCGAAGGGGTCGGCGGCGTCATCAACGCGTCGACTGACAAGGAGATAACGACCTACTGGACTCGCGTGCCGGCCGAGCACCTGGCCCTGGCGGCCGACGTCCTCTTCGACATCGTCGCCAACTCCAAACTGACCGCCGACGACATCGAACGAGAGCGGATGGTGATCCTCGAAGAATTGAAGATGTACCAGGATCTGCCCCAGGACTACGTCCACAGCCTCTTCGAGGAAGTGATGTGGCCGGGCCATCCCCTCGGGCGCGACATCGGCGGCAGCCTCGCCTCCGTATCAGCCATCAGCCGGGATGATCTGGTGGGCTACATCGAGCACCACTACAACAGCCTCGACAGACTGGTGGTGAGCCTTTCCGGCGGGATCGAGCCTGAGCGGGCAGCCGAGCTCGTGAGCGCGCAACTCCACCCCATGAGCAATGTCGACGGGGCGCGTTACGACCCCGCCCCAGGTCCGCTGGAGAAAGCCGGGCTGGCCTTTTTGAACAAAAAGACCGAGCAGGCACACATCTGCATCGGGACCCGAGCCCTCAGCTACCTGGACGAAGACCGTTACGCCCTCGACCTCATCAACACCATCCTCGGCGAGGGAATGAGTTCGCGACTGTTCCTCGAGATCCGGGAGAAGCGGGGGCTTGCCTACGACGTCCATAGCTACACGAGCAAGCACCGCGATGGCGGCTATTTCGCGGTCTACGCCGGGGTCGACCCGGCCAAGGCTGATGAGGCGATCGCCGCCGTCCTGGCGGAGCTGCGCCGGATCATCGATGAGCCGGTCCCGGAGGTGGAGCTCATCAAGGCACGTGAGTTCACCAAGGGAAGGCTGCTGCTCGGCCTCGAGAGCACCAGTGCGATGGCGAGCTGGCTCGGCCAGCAGGAGCTTCTCGCCGGCCGCATCCGACCCGTGCGGGAAGTGCTCGAGAAGATCGACGGCGTGGACCAGGCGGATATCGCCCGGGTCGCCAAACTTGTCCTCGATCAACCGATCCAGGCCGCCGTGATCGGCCCCTTCGCGTCCGACTCCAAATTCCGAGCCGCGATCGGCGCTTAGCACCTCGCCGGCTGGCGCCGGCTAGGGTTCCCTGGCCAGCGACGGGCGCACATTCAGCAGCTGAGCCCTCGAGAGCGGCCAGAAGCGCACCACGGCCTTCCCCTCGAGTTGACCTTCGGCCACATAGCCGAAGACCCGCGAATCGGAGGAGTGGTCTCGGTTGTCACCGAGGACGAAGTAGCTGCGCAGCGGCACCACCTCACCGTCGGTCCGCGACGGAAAGGCGGGCCAGGCGGCGGTCGATTGCGCGCCGCCTTCATACGGTTCGTTGAGCCGACTGCCATTGACATAGACCTGTCCGCTGCGGATCAGGATGTGGTCCCCGGGGAGGCCGATGATGCGCTTGATGAAATTCTGGGCGGGATCATGGGGATCCTTCACGATCACGATGTCACCCCGGGAGGGCCGGTGCAGGTGGTAGTCCAGCTTCGAGGCAAGGACGAGGTCGTTATCCCGCAGGGAGGGGTTCATCGACGACCCCACCACATGCACGGCCTGAACGGTGAGAGAAGCGAGCACGTAGAGCACCAGAGCCAGCACGAGCATCTCGACGAGGTCGCGCAGCAGAGCCTTGGAAGAAGCGATGCGCTCGGCGATCTCGGAAGTATGCCCTCAGAGGGCGGCCTGGGGGAGCCCTCCCAGACCGGTTTGGCGCGAGGGCCGGGCAGCGCCAGTCAAAGACGGATGGCCCCGGAGGAACCCGGCTCGGCCGAGGGGCAGCAGCCGGATCCAGGCGCGGGATTGAATCTGGTCGACCCGAACCGGGTCGAAGATGCGTGAATCACTCGAGTGGTTGCGGTTGTCGCCCATAACGAAGTACTGCCCCTTGGGGATCAGCCTGCCAGCTTCATCCCCCGAGGGTGGCCAGTTGGCCTGGGTCGTCCAGGGCTCAGCCGGGAGGTAGGGCTCCTCGAGCTCGCGTCCGTTGATGAACACATGACCGTCAGTGATCTTGAGGCGCTCGCCAGGCAGTGCAATGACGCGCTTGACAAAGTCCTGCTGGCTATCCAACGGGCTCTTGAGGATGACGATGTCGCCCCTCGTCGGGGTGGTGAAGTGGAGATCAGCCTTGGTCGCCAGCACATAGTCGTTGTCGTTCAGGGTCGGCACCATCGAGCGGCCGATCACGTGGACCGTCTGGATTGCGAAGGTGATGGCGATGTACAGCACGAAGGCGAGCAGAAGGATCTCGGCGAGTTCGACCGCGAAGGATTTGGCAGCAGGTCGCAATAGGGGGTGAGGCCTCCAGGGCTGTGAGTGACAACGTTCAGCGGCGGCAGCGGCCAGACCGGACCGCCCGCACCTGGAGCAAGCCTAGCGGGTCAGCTTGCGGTGGAGCGCTTGAAGCTCCTCCTTGGTGTTGTATTTGACAGTCAGTCTGCCCGCCCCGAGGCTGCCGGTCACCTTGACGTCGGTTCCCAATGCGGTGCTCAACTCGGCCGCCAGGCGTCCCACTGCTGTCCGCCTCGGTAGCGCCGCCGAGGGGGGGCGGGTCGGCACATACCGCTTGACCCAGGCCTCGGTCTGCCGGACGGAAAGGCGGCGCGCGAGGGCGACCTTCAGGCCGCGCTCCTGGTCGGCGAACGTGGCGAGGCCGGCGAGGGCCCGGCCGTGGCCAGCGCTCAGCGCGCCCGAACCGACCGCCGACTGCAGGGCGGGGCAGGCCGTCAAGAGTCTGAGCGACTGCGCCACCGAGACCCGGTTGCGACCGAGTCGGTTGGCGATCTCCTCCTGGGTCAGTCCGCCCTGGTCGATGAGTAATCGAAGGCCATGGGCCTCCTCGATCGGATTGAGGTCCTCCCTCTGCAGGTTCTCTATCAACCCCAGGACGAGGCGCCCCGATTCGTCGGGAGCCTCCCTGACCAGGGCGGCGATTCGACTGACCCCGGCCAGGCGCGCGGCCCGCCAGCGCCGTTCCCCAGCCAGCAGTTGGTAACCGTCGGGCAGGCGGCGAACGAGGACCGGTTGGAGCAACCCATGCTGGCGGATCGAGTCCGCCAGCTCGCGGATGGCCTCGGCGTTGAAGACCCGCCGCACCTGTTGGTCTGACGGCTTGATCTGGTCGACCGCGATCAGCTGGGGCACGCCGGACTCCAATCGATCGGTCGGCAGGGGGATCAGCGCATCGAGGCCGCGTCCCAAGCCACGTCTTTTCACTTCCATCATCTGGCGAGTACCTCCCTGGCGAGCTCCCTGTACGCGACGGCGCCGCGACAGGTGGGGTCGTAATCGGTTATCGGCCGGCCATGGCTGGGCGCTTCGCTCAGCCGGATGTTGCGGGGAATGAGGGTGTCGAAGACCTCGGTCGGGTAGGCCCGGCGGACCTGGTCGACGACCTCCCAGGCCAGGCTCGTCCGGCCATCGAATTGAGTCATCAGGATCCCGCCGAGGCGAAGGTCGGGATTTATCCGCTCCCTGACGAGTCTTAGCGTGTAGAGAAGGTTGCCCAGCCCTTCAAGCGCGTAGAACTCGCACTGCACCGGCACCAGCACCGCGTGCGCGGCCGTCATGGCGTTGAGCGTCAGCAGGTTCAGCGACGGCGGGCAGTCGATGAGTACGAATTTGAAGGTCTTGTCCGGTGAGAGGCTCCGTTGATGCGCGGCGAGCCCGCTCATGGCATCGCGCAGCTTGAAGGCGCGGTTGGCGTCGGTCAGAGTTGTATCGATCCCGACGAGATCGGCGTTC
>CAXMLP010000091.1:0-1742 GCA_964194225.1 uncultured bacterium
CCCGCCGGTACGGCATCTACCCGTCCAGCCGCAGCTACGTCGAGGGGATCTGGGCCCTCAGGAACCGCTTCCAGGCCGGCGGCTGACGGTATAGAAGGTCGGGCTCTCATCGAGCCCGGCCACCTCGTCCTGCCCACCGTCCTGCCCACCGTCCTGCCCTTCCCCCTGCCGCTGTCCGTCGATCCTCACGAGCTCGAGGCCGGCTCCTGCCAGGAAGTCCTCGATCGCCTCCGGCCAGATCAGGGGAATCTCCGCCAGCTGGACATCTCCCCCCGGATAGCTGATCTCGGCGGCTGCCCTGTCCCGGTCCATGTCGAGCACCCGGAAACCGGGCGCCGCTCCCGCCACCAGCCAGTGCGGGTTGGTGAGCTCGAAGGCGAGCTTTCCCCCCGGCCCCAGGTGCCGAGCGGCACCCCGCAGCCGGGCCTCAGTGCACAGGATGTTGGAGGGAACGATCACCAGGTCGAACAGTTCGGATAGCTGGAACGACTCGATCAGCCCCAGGTGCACCGGAGTGCTGGGGAGGCGCGACCGGAGGCGGGCGACCATTCCCGGGTGCGCATCAACGCAAACCAGCTGCACGCCGGCGGCGTTCAGGGGGACGGCCAATCTGCCCGCCCCCGCGCCCAGGTAGAGCACCGGTGGCTGAGCGGAGCGCGCGAGGGAGAGCCAGGGCTCCAGGTCGAGCGCATCCGGCAGGCGGCCATAGAGGTCGGAAAAGGCGGGATCGGGACTCTCCGGATCATCCCTGACCTGCGGCACTCCGGCAGGTTAGTCCAGGCCCAGCGGATGGTCGCGATTTGTCCGTTAAAGCCCACTAGACTCAGCTTGGATTGCTCACCGCTGTCATTCTCATCCGCGCCAGCCGGGAGGGCCTGCGAACGCTCGGGCCTCGCCTCGCCGACGTCGAGGGAGTGGCCGAGGTCTACACGGTGACCGGTGAATGGGACTTTGTCGCCATCATCCGGGTCCGCCAGCACGAGGACCTGGCCCGGGTTGTCACCGAGCGGCTGACCGCCCTCGAGGGCATCTCGGGAACCAACACGATGGTCGCCTTCCAGCAGTTCTCAGCGCACGACCTGGAGTCGATGTTCGGCCTCGGGATCGACGGTCAGGTTGACCCTCCCGGCGCGAGCGGCTCAGCCTGACCGGTGAAACCCTCGCCGAATAGCGCCCGGGCGAACCAGGTGGGCTCGAACGCGTAGAGATCGGCGATCCCCTCTCCCAGGCCGATGAGCTTGGTCGGTATGCCGAGGTCCGACTCGATCGCGAGGACGGCGCCGCCCTTGGCCGTCCCGTCCATCTTGGTGAGGATTAGGCCCGTCGCGCTGAGGGCCGCATGGAAAGCACGGGCCTGCGCCAGGCTGTTCTGCCCGAGGCTCGCATCGAGGACGAGCAATGACTCCTGGGGCGCGCCGGGCAATGCCTTGCCGATCACGCGCGACACCTTTTTCAGCTCCTCGACAAGGTTGCTCTGCGTCTGCAGGCGACCGGCCGTGTCGATCAATACGGTGTCGAATCCCCGCGCCCGCGCCACCTGGATGCTGTCGAACGCAACCGCCGCCGCGTCGCCGCCGGGCCGACCGGCGAAGCTCTCCACTCCGGCCCGCTCAGCCCACGCCACCATCTGGTCGATGCCCGCCGCGCGGAAGGTGTCCGCAGCCACCACCAGCGGCCGCCGGCCCACCTGCTTCATTCCGTGCGCCAGCTTCGCCACCGTGGTGGTCTTGCCCGCCCCGTTG
>CAXMLP010000092.1:0-2166 GCA_964194225.1 uncultured bacterium
GCCCGTCGCTGGTCGCAACCCACAGACCGTGCGAATCCCCCAGCACCGACTGCACATAGACTCCGCCACCCATGCTCGGAACGGCAGGCTTGGCGACCGACGCCAGCCGGCGCGCAGTGCCACTGCCCGTCGCCAGCCAGACGTCGATGTTCGTCGGCGTGATCCCCTGAATCACCGGTTGTCCGTCAACGTCAAAGCCGACGACACGGCTGTCGGTGGCCGGTTGGACGAACCACTTCGACTCGTTTCCGGTTCTCAGGTCGCGCCGTAGGATCAGGTTGGAGGCGCCCTGGGGAACTGAGGGCTACGACGTGTCCCAGGCGGCCCCGCCCCCGATCGCGTGCCAGAATCCAGAGCCGGTCACCTGGCGCTCAGCCCCGTCGTACGGAAAGAGCCAAAGACCTTGGGCCGGCCCGTTGCCCTGGGGAATTGCGTAGACGCCCTCCGTCGCAGCATCGAGGACATGCCAGTAAACTGCCTCAATCCGCGCCTGGCTGGCCGGCCCATTCACCTGGGGACCAACCCGCTTCTGTCCCCCGGTGGCGACATCGATAAGAACTATCCCGACCGACTGCTGATAGACCGCGTAGGCCTTCCCATCCGGCCGTATGGCGGTGCGCGGTACTGGCGCAGCCAACGTTGAGCGCCGCGCACGTAGCTGAGTCCCTGGTACGGCCCCGCCTGCACGCTGCTGCCCGGGTCAGCAGCGAAGGTGGCGGACGGGAAGCTGATGAACCCGCCGCCGCCAGGCTGGTTGTTCGAGATAGGGAGCCGACATTGAACTCCGGCCAGAGGCGAAGCCGGCTGGAGCGGCGCTGCGGTCGAGGCGACCGGGGGCAGAGAGGCGGCACGACCCGCTGGCGGCGCTGGCTGGTGGCTCGACCGCTGCGACAGGCTGATTCCGCCGGCCAGGGCGGCCGCCAGGAGAAAGAGGGCGAGCACCCCGACCGCCTTCTTCTGACCCGACCACAGGCTGATCCGGTCCAGCAGCGAGTTAATGAATTCCATCGTCCTCAGCTCATTCGTGTCCAGGTAACCCTTTTGCCCTGGTCTGGTAGAGCAACGGCCGGGTGAGTCATCCGGTTACTTTCCGCCTGCGCTTTGCGCCAGAGGCCATTGTGAGGGTAGGATCAACGACCTGTGGGGGAATTCAGGTTGTTTTCGGCTTGCCATCCGCTCGCGAGTGAGGCACGCCACACGACCGTCAGAACGTGATCCGCAACCCGTGGACCCTGTTCGCGGAGTGGTGGGCACATGCCTGGGCTGGTGCTCGCGCGGGCGCCGTGACCGGGGCGGTGAGCGGCGCCATCGCGGCCGGCCTGGCGATCTGGATCTTCAGCGGCGGCAATCCCGGCGGCGTGCTGCTGCACCTGACCGGGACGGTGAGCCAGGCAGTCGGGGCCGACACGCCCCCGCCCCCCTCAGCGACCGCCTCAACGGAGGCGACGCCCTCCCCTGTGCCTTCGCCGTCACTTGCCCCCAGCCCGCTGCCCACGCCCACCGCTGTGGTTATCGCGGCGCCGACCCCCAGGCCCGTGGTTGGGCCACCCATCGCCACCGCGCCTCCGACCAGCCCGGCGCCGTCCGCAGTCACGACTCCTCCGCCGGCCTCGCCCACCTCTACGGCAAAGTCTTCTACGCCCACGGTTTGCACCACTCCCAGGGCCTCCCCGCCTCGATGCCCCTGACGAGCCGCCTGTCGTGAGAGTGCCAATGAGAGGCGCCGCCGCCGCCGCGTACGTCGAATCGGCACCTGCACCACGACCTTAAGAAGGATTGACGATGCGACAGGTCAGCAATAGAGTCGCTCCATGAACGGGGAAGCGACTGGCGCTAGGCCGGTCACGGGGGAAGCACGATGGGCCAGCGCCTACCGCATCGGCACGCAGTTGCTGGCGGCGGCCATCGTCCTGCAGTTCCTCCTCGCGGGGATGGGGATATTCGGGTCAGGCCAGTTCATGTTTCTGCACGCCGTGGTCAATGCGGCGTTGATCTTCTTCGGATCTCTGATCGTGCTTGCCTGCGGCTGGCGGGCGGGCGCCGGCCGAGCGAACCTGCGGTTGGTGGGCGCGATTCCCGCCCTCGTCATCCTTCAATCGATTCTGCTGGTTCCATATCACATGGGGGCGCCGGCTCCGCTTTGACCTTGACCCGCTTCGGTGGACA
>CAXMLP010000093.1:0-2650 GCA_964194225.1 uncultured bacterium
GGGGAATGGGCCCTCGAGCCTGAACCGGCCCTTCTCGGTCGGCTGGCGGCCGATGGGCTTTTGCGGGTCGCGGCCGGTGGGCGGGCTCTCGCCTATGTCCGTCCCGGCTGGGCCGGCGATCAGCTCTGGGCGCCGTTCATCGTCGGTTCAGGAGCACCCCTGCGCGATCTTGCCATGGCATTGAGGTTCGAGGCCGACACCCTTGGGATGAGCGGTGTCAGCGTCTGGGCGTATGACGGGCACCCGGCTGAGATTGACCTCAGGGAGACCGGCTACGATTCCGAGACCGAACCCTTCCGGCTCCATTACTACGCACTGAGGTTGGACTCCTGAGCGATCGCCGGTACGTGATCCTTGGCAACGGCATCGCCGGGCAGACCTGCGCTGAGGAGCTCCGCGCCCAGGATCCCGATTGCTCGATCGTGATGCTCGCCGCCGAGCGCCACCCGCTCTACAACCGGGTCGCCCTGCCCCGTTTCCTGCGCGGCCAGGTCCGTGAGGAAAAGGTCCTGATGCGCACGGTCGAGGATTACGCCGCCCGCAACCTGGAGATCCATTTCGAGACCTGGGCATCAGGTGTCGATCCGGTGGCGAGGGAGGTGGCGACCGACCGCGGACAGCGCTTTCCATATGACGCGCTGCTGGTCGCCACCGGTGGGGAACCGAGCCCGCCACCCTGGCCGGGCGCGGCCGAGCTCCCCTGCGTTTACGGCTTTCAGACGCTCGATGACACCAGGGCGATCATCGAGGTGGCCGATCGCTCGAAACGGATCCTGGTGATGGGTGGCAGCTTCATCGCCTACGAGCTGGCCGAGGGACTGGCTCACCGCAAGGTGGATGTCACCTGGCTGATGCGGGGCCCTCGCTTCCTCCGCTACGTGCTCGATGAGGAGGGGGGGGAGCTCTGCCGGCGACTCGGATCCGAGATGGGAGTCGAGTTCATTCTCGAGGACGAAGCCCAGCGCTTCTCGACTGTCAATGGCCACTTCGCGGTGGAAACAGAGCGTGGCCGCCGGGTGGAATTCGACGCACTCTGCTACGGGGTGGGTCTCAAGTACTACACCCAGCCGGTCGAAGCCTGCGGCGTCGAGCTCCGCCGCGGCATAGTCACCGATTCCCGGCTGAGAACCAATCTGCCCGATGTTTTCGCCGCGGGTGACATCGCCGTCTTCTTCGATGTGATGCTCGGTAAACACAACCAGATGGGCACCTGGGATAACGCGATGGCCCACGGCAAGGTGGCGGCGCACAACATGGCCGGGGCCGACGAGGAATTCTTCGACGTACCGACATACACGACCACGATGTTCGGCTCAACCATGGCGGTGATGGGGGTCACCCCGGATGTCCAGCCGGGCCTCGAATCGGTCCGGACCTTCTCCTATGAGGAGAAGTTCTTTCGCAAGCTCTTCTTCATGGCCGACAGGCTGGTCGGAGCGATCATGATCGGGCCACCCAAGGGACGCAAGAAATTGATCGAGATAATGCACTCGCGCCAGCCGATCACCCGCGCCCGGGAGGATCTGCTCGACCCTGCCAACCTCAAAGACTGAGCCGCCGTCGCCGGTTGAATGGGCCCCGTGCCGCAGGTGGCTGATATGGTCCGGAACTGGTGAGCAGCCCACCCCCCGCCAGCCGCCGGCGCACTTACGCGGAGTGGTACGTCTGGGCGCGCCGCAACCTGACCTCAACTGCCGAAATCTGCCATGCCTGCGCCGAGGCGGCCGCCGAGGCCATCGCCAACGCGGCGGATCCGGCAGCCGCCGCCCGGCACGCCGCCCAGAATCGAGTTGGGCCAGGTTGGACAACACGGGCAGCGGAGGACGTGCGGGCGTACGCGGAATGGTACGACTGGAGCCGCTCCAACCTCGGCTTGAGCGGAGAGCCGGTGCATGGCGCGGCCGCGGCCGCGCTGGCAGCGCTGGAGAGCGGCAACGGGGCGGCCGCCGCGGCCGAGGCGGCCCGGGCGGCGGCGGCAGGGGTGTTGGGCCATTCAGCGACCTCACCGCCTCTCGAGAGCCCCCTGCCGGCGCCGGGTCCACCTCCGCCGGGCCCGTTTGCGGTGCCGCCACCACCGCCCCCGCCCATGGCACCACCACCGTCAATGCCGCCACCGCCACCGCCACCGCCGT
This sequence comes from uncultured bacterium, assembly GCA_964194225.1. Classification (GTDB taxonomy): domain Bacteria; phylum Chloroflexota; class Dormibacteria; order Dormibacterales; family Dormibacteraceae; genus CAXMLP01. The sequence continues at coordinate 2,133 of CAXMLP010000093.1, forward strand.
CGCTGGCGCCGCTACCGTCAATGTCACCGCCTCCCTATCAACCCGTCGGGCCGCCCGGCGAACCCCCCTCCGGAGCCCCCCAGGGCGTCGCCTCCTCTCCGGCGACGGTTAACGCAACCGGGAAGGTCGTCGTGCCGCTCTGGGCGGCCGTGCTGCTCGGGGTGGGTTGCGGCATCAGCATCCTCCTGGCAGTGATTTACGCCGTCGTACTGACCATGACCACCGACCCCAACGTGGTCGGAGGGGCGTGGTATCTCCTGAGCGTCGGGTCGCTGTCCTTTCTGATTTCGCTGGTGGCGCTGGTGGGAGTGATCCGCAAGTCCGCCTGGGCGCGCGTGGTCACAATCGTTGCCGGCGCGGGCATCTGCTTCACCTGCATCGGAGCGGTGCTGGGGATTCCCGTCATCATCGGTGCCGCCATCGCGCGCCGCGAGGCCTGAGAGGACGAGGCGAAAGCCGCCTTCTCGCACACCACAGGCGGGCGCGCGAACACTAGTGGACTGTAACGGCTGAATGAG
>CAXMLP010000094.1:0-4253 GCA_964194225.1 uncultured bacterium
GATGTGTATAAGAGACAGCCCTCATATCATGTGAACCCGTTCTCGGGGGTCAGATCACACACCTGGCACGGTCACTTCGTCCAGGTGCTAGACCTCGGGGTCTAGTGCCCCGACCGGGAATTAACCTTCGGCTTGGTTAGGCGCGAATCTCGTCTGGCAGCAGACCGTCGTCGCCGCCCCAGTTCAGGACGAAGTTGAGTTCGCCCCCGTCAAGCGGCTCGTCACGCTGCCAGTCGGTGGGAACGGACTGCCCGGCATGCGCTCGAGCCGCGAGAGGTGACGGCCGGGGCTGACGTTGGCGATGGCCTTGTACCTGACCTCGACCACGCTCCCGTCCTTTCTGGTCAGCGGGAATAGGCCGGCATTGAAGCCGAGCCGGATGAACTCCTGCCAGAGCAGCAGGGCGTCGACCTCATGGGCGCCGGGCGTCAGCTCCCAGCCGCTCATCTGGAGAAGCTCCTCGCGGCTGTAGCCAAGCAGCTCAGTGGCGGCTTCGTTGCAGTCGACGTAATGTCCGCGGTCGTCGGCGATCAGCTCGGCGATCTGGTGGCCGTTGCTGCCGCCCGCCGGAGCGTGACCGGACGGCGCTGAATTACCACTCCAATCCCCCACCCTGGGAGTATGTCACCGATTTGCAAGGAACGCGCAAGAGTTTCTTGCAGCGGCGGTCCGTCAACCCTGGGCGAGCTGCATGTCCTGGGTCCGATCGTCCTCCTGCTCGGGGTTGCGAAGGAGGTCCAGGAGCCGCGGGTCCATTGTCAGGATCAGTCCCCGCGTGCCTCGCTCGTCGTGCTCGGCCAGGGTTTTTCGCCACTCCTCGCGGTCGACCGGAAACGCGACCTCGTGCCACCCCTCGAGGTCGGCGACCAGGCGCTCCTGGCTGAGCCGGCGGAGCGTTTCCAGAGCGGGGCCCGAAACTGCCGCGGCATGAAGCCGCGGGGCGCTGGTCACCGCCGCCAGCGCGGCGAGCAGGGTGGGGTGGTGAAGGTCACCCTCCCCGATCGAAAGCAGGTCGGCTCCCGCTGATTCGAGCGCCTGGGCATCGGCCAGGTATTCCCCGGCGGTCTCGAAGCTGGCGGGCAATCTCACGCCGATCATTGGCATCCCTCCCTCACATTACGCCCACCGCGCGGGGGCCCCGACGAGCTTGCCGGTGCGCCGCCCGAGATTAAGATGGCGGCGATGTCGATCTCGCGAGGCCGTCCGCCGGCGCCGCCGGTCTCGATTCACCGCTGGCAGAGCGGCGAGTGGACCACCCTCCAGGACCAGGTCGCCGCGGAGGAACCACTGCAGCTGCTCCTCGGGGGTGAGCCCCTGAGCATCGTGATGCGAACACCCGGCAACGACCTCGAGCTGGCGCTCGGGCTGCTCTGGTCCGAGCGTGTCATCACCGCGCGAACTGAGCTGCTCGCGGTTCGGATCAGCGCGGAGGCCGCGGTGGAGGAGGCGGGCCGGCTGACGGTGCGGGCGGACCTGCTGGAGTCGAACCAGGTCGACGTTCTGCTCGGCGAGGGACAGGGAAGGCGACCCGAGCGCAGCTTCCTCGCCAATTCAGCCTGTGGCGTTTGCGGTGCCACCACCGTCGCCTCCCTGGCTCTTGACTGGAAGAAACTGCCGGATGGCCCGCCCGTCGAGGCGGAGCTGCTGCCCGGGCTTCCCGAGCGGTTGCGCAGCGCACAGCACCTTTTCGCCCAGACCGGCGGCCTCCACGCTGCCGGCCTTTTCACCGCGGAGGGTGAGCTCGCGCTGCTCCGGGAGGACATCGGCAGGCACAACGCGGTCGACAAGGTGGTCGGGCGCCTGCTCATCGAAAGTCGCCTGCCCGCCGCCGATCGGGTGCTGGTGGTCAGTGGGCGAGCGGGCTACGAGCTGGTTCAGAAGGCGGTGGCGGCGGGTGTCCCGTGCCTCGTTTCCGTCGGCGCGCCGAGCAGCCTGGCGGTGAGGACGGCGCGCGAATTCAACCTCACTCTGGCCGGGTTCACCAAGAGCGACCGGTTCAACGTCTATTCAGGCGTGGAGCGACTCTCCAGCCAGGCGCGCACCTCGCCGATGTAGGCGGCCAGCTCGGCCTCCGTGGCCGGCGCCCCCGCCGCCCGGAGTCGCTCGCTGGCGATACCCGCGAGGAAGGTGGCAAGGGGCGCATAGCGGCGTTCCTCGCCATGGGCGACAGCTCGAGCAAGCTCGAGTAACTCGGCGGCGACGGTGGAGTCGAGTGCCGGGGCCTCGACCGTCACGCCCCGGGCCGCGGCTGCCGCCACCCACCGCCGGCCCAGTTCGTCGAAGAACTCGTTCATCTTTGCGGAATCAATCTAAAGGTTGACAAGCCGAGGAACCGGTCCCTAGGGTTGTTTGCACCCTGCGTTCCCTTGTTCCGGAGAGACCACATTGGCGCCAGTGAATCGGCGGCAGTTCTTGAAGATCGGAGCCGCGACCGCGACGGCGGTGACGGCCGGCGGGCTCGGCTTCGATGTCGCCCAGGCGACGAATGTGAAGCAGAACCTCAAGATCGAGGGGGCCAAGGAGCTTCACTCCATCTGCCCCTACTGCGCGGTCGGCTGCAGCCTGGTGGCCTTCACCCGCCAGAACGCCGACGGCAGCAACCGACTGCTCCACATCGAGGGCGACCCCTCGAGCCCGGTCAACGAGGGCCGCCTCTGCCCGAAGGGCGCCACCGCGATGCAGCTGGCGACGTCCAGCCGTCGCGTCGAGCGGCCGCGATATCGCGCGGCGGGCAGCGACAAGTGGGAGGACAAGAGCTGGGACTGGATGATGGACAAGATCGCCCAGAACCTCAAGGCCTCGCGGGACCGGACCTTCGTCGGAGTGGACGCCGCCGGCAACACGGTCAACCGGACCGAGGGGGTCGCCTTCGCGGGGGGCGCCGCTTTCTCCAGCGAGGAGGGCTACTTCACCACCAAGGTGATGCGAACCCTGGGGCTGGTCCACCTGGAGCAACAGGCCCGGGTTTGACACGGACCGACGGTGGTCAGTTTGGCCGCCAGCTTCGGTCGAGGGGCAATGACGAACCATTGGCGCGACCTGAAGAACGCCGATGTCATCCTCATCAACGGCGCGAATCCGGCTGAGTCACACCCCGTCGGGTTCCAGTGGTTTGTCAAAGCCAAGCTCGACCCCGACCGCGGTCCCGGTTCGGGCGGCGGCGCTCGCCTGATCCATGCCGACCCCCGCTTCACGCGTACCAGCGCGGTCGCCGATACCTATCTTCGGATCCGGACCGGCACCGACGTCGCCTATTTCGGGGGCCTGATCAACTACGTGCTCCAGAACAAGCTCTACCACGAGGAGTACGTCCTGAACTACACGAATGCCTCCTTCGTTGTGAAGGAGGGCTTCAAGTTTGAGGACGGGCTGTTCAGCGGCTACAACAAGGACAAGCGCACGTACGACGTGGCCACCTGGGCCTATGAGAACACCGCTCCTCCCCAGAAGCAGGACGAGGCCAGTGCCGCCCAGGGCGAGGGCCCGGCGACGACCGGGACCAACAGCGCTGCCCTTCGCGATGTCAACCATGAGCGCTCGGTCCTCAACCTCATGCGCCGGCACTACGCCCGCTACACCCCGGAGATGGTCGAGACGATCAGCGGAATCCCAAAGGATGAATTCCTGAAGGTGGCCAAGATCGTGGGCGAGATGGGTCGTCCCGACAAGGTCATGTCGATCGTGTACGCGGTGGGACTCACCCATCACACAACTGGCGGCCAGCTGATCAGGAGCGCCGCCTGCCTCCAGCTACTGCTGGGGAACATGGGCCGCCCCGGCGGTGGCGTGAATGCCGAACGCGGCCACGCCAACATCCAGGGCAACACCGACCACGCGATCTCGTGGGAGATCCTGCCCGGCTACATGCGCATCCCCGCCCCCGGACAGAAGAACCTGACCGAATATGTCGAGCAGAACGCGCCCAAGAAATCAGACCCGAACGCCTGGAACTACTTCGGCATCAATTACAAGAAGTTCACGGTCAGCCTTCTCAAGGGCTGGTATGGCGACCAGGCGACCAAGGACAACGAATTCGCCTATGACTTCATCCCCAAGCCGGCCGCCAACTCGTCGTGGATCTCGATCTACGACCAGGCGCTGAAGGGCCGGATGGAGGGCCTGATGCTGTCGGGCATGACCGCGACCAGCATCGGCCCGGACAGCAACCATGTGCTGGACGCCCTCAAGAAGCTCAAGTGGATGGTCGTGCTGGATGCCTTCCCGACCACCAGCTCGGAGTTCTGGCACGCCCC
>CAXMLP010000095.1:0-1828 GCA_964194225.1 uncultured bacterium
TCGGGGCGGGCGTCGGAGTCGGGGCGGGCGTCGGACTCGGGGCGGGCGTCGGACTCGGGGTCGGACTCGGAGTCGCGTTACCACTGCCGCCTAGAAAGACAATCAGCGCGACGACTCCAATGACCGCCGCGGTCACGCCCCCCGCGAGAATGAGTTTCGCGGAGATTCCATGGCCGGGCGGTGACGGGGGGCGATGACCGGCTGGCATGGGGGCGGGCGTCGCGGCGGGCCCGGCGGTAGCTTCTCGGGGAGAACCCGCTGAGCCCGACGGAGCGGCCTGGATCGGTGGAGGCTCGGCTGGTGGTGGCGCCGAAGGGGGAGCTTGCTGCACGGGAGGTGCGGGAGGGACCGGCGCGGTCTTCCCGGCGCCTGCGTCCGCGGGAGGGGCCGGCGCCGTCCGGGCGGCGCCTGCGTCCGCCGCAGCGGCTGCGGCCATTGGGGCCCCGCAGTTGTGGCAGTACCTGACGCCCTCGCCGACATCCGCGCCGCAGTTGGAGCAGAAGCGGGCCATCAGGACGGTCTCTCCGCCAGCATGGGTGAATCGGGAGCGCCAGGGTGCTGGCGCGCAGCCACGATCGCCGCCCGTAGTCGGGTGACCTCGTGATCGAGCTGGGTCTTGATGTGCGGGTCGGTAGCCCGGCCTGCCCGGCGCCGAGTCAGCGCCAACTGGACCTGACGGTTCTGAAGGCTTCTCAGTCCCAGCCAGCCGCGGGCGTCCACGCCAGCCAGGCAACGGATATAGGCGGCCCGTCGCGCGACCGGATTCCGGAGCAGAGCCAGCTCGTCCGTTGTGGCCTCGACCCCATCGGCAGACAGGTCATTGGCAATTGCGTCCCGTTCCGAAGCAAGCCCGAACAGCATCAGGGCCAGGAACAAAACCACCGGGGCTACCAGGACGAGCCATTCCCGGAGCTTTCCCGAACTCCCCAACGGATTGCCGTGGGCCACGGCCAGGTATACAGCCTGCACCCCGAACGCGAGCGCCAATCCGAGCAGCGGAAGACCGATCCGATGCAGCACGCTGGGCCGATCGATGGCCGCGCCGAACCCCGCCCCCAGTAACGCGCCGAATACTCCGAAGGCCAGCCCGGCCAGAAGCGTGGGCCAGAGCGTGTCCAGCGGCGTCGAACCAAGCGCCGTGGACAGAATCGAGCCGCTGTTCTGGAGCCCCTGGATGAACGCATCACCTGTGGCGAACCCAAGCCCGGCGGCAGCCCCGTATACGGCCCCATCAACCAAGCCGTTGACTTCCGACCAGCCTCGCAGGCGGCCGATGCCCTCGAGGATCCCGATCCCAATCGCCAAGGTAATGAAGATCGTGAGTTCGTCGGCCACTGACGCCAAAACCGTGGTCCCGTGAAGAGTTCGCGCATGAACCAGCACCGACAGCACCAGCGAACCGAGAGCCCCAAGTCCAAGCACCAGGCCGATGGACCACAACGGCTCCTTCTCGTTGAGGTCAATCAGCCGCAGCGCGATCAGGTACACACCAGCCACGACGACGGCCAACGCGAGCGCGAAGGTCGGATCGGACGTGGCAGGAGAGATCGTTGCGAGCATCTTGTGGCCGCGCGCACCCGCGGCATGCCGATGACAGCCATACTCGCCAATCCGATACCCACTGTCAAGCCGCGAATCGAAACCTGGCCGGGCGCCGCTCGCCTGCTGATAGAAGCATCGCCCTGACCGGGCCGCCCGCCACCAGACGCCGCTCGATGGTCGGTCGGGCGACCGCGGCTACCCGCTGGCGTGGAGGATCGCTTCGAGATCGCGTAGCTGTCGGCTGACGCTGCCGGCAGACCTGGTCGCAGAGCTCGAATACTGCCGG
>CAXMLP010000096.1:0-2318 GCA_964194225.1 uncultured bacterium
GGGGTGCAGCTGATCGCCACCGCCCATGGCCAGACGCTCGAGAACCTGTTGGTCAACCCCACCCTCAACGATCTGCTCGGGGGGATCCAGAGCGTCACCCTCTCCGACGAGGAGGCGCGCCGGCGGGGTACTCAGAAGTCCGTCCTCGAGCGCAAATCCCCACCCACCTTCGACGTGCTGGTCGAGATCCAGGATCGGGATCGGGTGGCGGTCCACATGCCGCTTTCCGACGTCGTCGACCTGGCGCTCCGGGGTGACACCCCGGCACCCCGCATCCGGCTACGCAACCGGGACGGCAGGGTGCTCTCCAACGTCGATGAGGATCACCGCGAGGCGCCTATTCCGGCGTTCGCTGTCGCCGAACCGGGCCGCGGTCCGGCTGCGCCCCTCAAGCGCCCGCGGGGAGTTTTCGCCTATGGCGTCTCCCGCAGCTATATCGAGCATGCCGCCCGCGACCTCGATCTGCCGGTCCGGCTCCTCGGCAATCCCGAGGGTGCTGACCTCGTGCTGACCCTCAAGAACCACTACCGTAAGCGACCCGACAGCATCCGCCAGGCGGAGACGGGCGGCATCCCCATCGTCTCTCTAAAGAGCAACACGGTCACCCAGGTGAAGGAGGCGCTCGCCACCCTCTACGCCGGCGAGCTCGGCGGAGACCCGACCGCCCGGGCCCTGGACGAGGCCCGGGACGCGATAACTCGGGTCAAGACGACCCTGCGACCGCTCGAGATCTCACCTCAGAACGCCTATGTCCGGCGGCTGCAGCACCAATTGGTCGACGGGGAAGGTGTCGAGGCGAAGAGCACCGGCAAGGAGCCGCAGCGCAGGCTCCGCATCTTTCCGGCCGGGACGGAGTAGCCGCAGCACCACTTGGGCGGACTTTTCATCACCTTCGAGGGGCCCGACGGGTCCGGCAAGTCAACCCAGGTTGACCTGCTCGCCCGGGCGCTGGTCGAACGGCGGCCGCTGGTCGTCCGGGAACCGGGCGGCACCGCCCTCGGGGAAAAGATCCGGGAACTTCTCCTCCACCGTCCCGAGGGCATGTCGGCGGTCGCCGAGATGTACCTCTTCATGGCGGCCCGAGCCGAGCTCCTGGAGACCACGATCAAGCCGGCACTCGCCGCCGGCCGGCTGGTGATCGACGACCGCTACCAGGATTCCACGATCGCCTACCAGGGGGGCGGACGGGGAATCGAAGCCGGCTGGCCGTCGCATTTCCCGAAACCGGATCTCACGATCCTGCTCGCCCTGCCCCCCAGCGAGGGCATCGGCCGCATCCAGCGGTCTGGGAAGTCGCTCGATCGGCTGGATGCCGAGTCCCTCGCCTTCCATGAAGCGGTGGCCAGGGCTTACGATCGCCTGGCTGAGGCGGAGCCGGGGCGCTTCCTGCGACTGGAAGGACGGGCGATGCCCGAAGATATTCACAACCGCGTGATGGAGAGGGTGGGTTCGCTGCTTTGAAACTGATGGTCGCCGTCGTCCAGGGAGAGGATGCGCCCCAGACCGTCCAGGCGCTGGCCGCAGCCGGGATCAGCGTCACCAAGCTGGCCTCGTCAGGCGGTTTCCTGCAGCAGGGCAACTCGACCCTGATGATCGGCGTGGATGACGACCGGGTTGACGCCGCCCTCGATGTGATCCGCGAAAACTGCCGGGAGCGGAGTCGCTACATGACCCCGATGCCGCCGATGGTGGAGCCGGGTGAGTTCTTCATGCCCTACCCGGTGGAGGTCCAGGTGGGCGGTGCCACCGTGTTCGTGGTTGACGTCCTGAGATTCGAGAAGATCTGAGCCGTTCAGGCTCCCGAAGCGGGTCTCGGGTTGGCGCAGTAGATTACGCGGCTGGTTCCTGAGCTGTGGTATTCGGCGATCTCGCCGGAGGCTGCTTTCAGGCGGATGAGGTAGCCGGGCACGAGCGCCTGGGTGTACATCTGGCCCGGCTGCGGGCAGCCGAGGGAGCCGTCTGACCAGGTGACCGAGCGAACCTCCGTGGCTGCCCAGCGATCGGCTGAGATGCCGGTCCGGGTCGCCGCCTCGGCCTTGACCTGTGCCACCAGGCCGGCTGCCTCGGAAGGCACACTCACCTCAGACTTCGGGGGCACGGCTGGCGCAGGCGAGGCCGGCGACCCGCAGGCGAGCAGCAGGATGAGGGCCAAAAACGCCGGCGAAAAGGCCAGCGGGTGCCGCTCTCGCTTCTGGAGCTCAGAGGTCCAGCGACTGCGCCACCAACTCACGGTGGTAGGTCGGGTCTCCAAGTGTCACCTCGGATGCTTTGGAACGCTTGAAGTAGAGATGCATGTCGTGCTCCCAGGTGAAGCCGAT
>CAXMLP010000097.1:0-2531 GCA_964194225.1 uncultured bacterium
GCACTTCCTTGGTAAGGAAGAGGTCTCGGGTTCGAATCCCGACGTAGGCTCCAGTTTCAACCTCGAGTTCAGTGGCAGCGTATTTCTCCTGTTGGCAGAGGATTTCAACCCTCTTCAACACAACTGAAATGTTGTTACCTCCCGCCGGGCCGAGCACGGCTCCGAGCGTTAGTCTGGAGCCATGACGCCGAATGGGCAGCCAGGTCATTGGCGGGATCGCCGGAACCTTGCATGGGGCTGCACGTCCGACCCAAGACGTTGACATACTCGTCGCTCGCGACGCGGACAACTTGGGCCGCTTGGCAAACGCTCTTCGGTCCCTCCGAGCATCCCTGAGGGCGGGCGCCGGGGGAGCCGATCGACCTGAGCATCGATACGGACCGGTTGCTGATGGGCATGAACTTCTCATGGGCCACCTCGGCCGGCGACGTGGACAGCTTCGGGGAGGTCGACGGCGGTTTCACCTACCAGAGCGTGGTTGAGGGAGCCTGGGAGGCGGTGACCAGCGGAGGCACGACGATCCTGGTCGTATCGCTCCCGCAGCTGATCGCGATCAAGCGCGCCTCGGCCTGGCCTAAGCCTAAGGACCAACAGGTGCTGCTCGAATTGACCGAGCTCCAGACCGCTCCTGGAGCGTGAGCCTCAGGGGGCTGAAAATGGGCCTCTTCCGGGCGGTTCTGAGAGAACCTTATTAAATCCCGCTGTCAGGTCGGCGTGGTGTTGTGGAAATGGTCGGCTATCTCGAAGAAGGCGAACGTGGGAGTGGTTCCCGCCGCCTGGAAGATCTGCACCGCACGCGGAGTGTTCCCGGTCGCCCGCATTGCATCCAGTTCTTCGCGGCTCCGGAATACGGTGAAGATTCGCCACTCCGCACGGTTGACTGGATCTCGGACCAGGTAGGAGCCGAGCACAAACGGCGGGAGTTGACCGGTCGCCGTTTCGCGGTAGGCCGCCAACAGATCCTGCTCGCGCTCAGGGGCAACGTGTCCTTCGAGCATGGTGAGAACCATGAGGCGAAAGTAGTCCCGCTGGTCAGCCATTGTCAAGCGCCCAGACCCGTTTCAGTGACCAGGTGATCGGATCCCCCGGCCGTGCCTTTGGTGGACCCAGCTCGCGCAGCTCAATCTCGCCGGCGGGCGTCACCAGGTGATAGTCGGTGTGAGCACCGCGGTACAGGACGCGGGCGACCTCGCCGGCCAGCGGACCACCCAGGCTGACCCAGTCAGGTCGGATGAGGAAATGCGTCATACCGGCTGCGGTCCCCGGATCGGTGCCGCCGACGGGGGAGACCGAAACGCCCGCGATCGCCACCCGACCCACGCCATCCCGGCTGCCCACGATGACCGACGCCGGTCCGCTCAGTCGCGCGCTCCAGAGGTCGGCGGGTCGCTCATAGATTTCCGCTGGGCTGCCGGTCTGAACCACCCGTCCCTCCCGCAGCAGGGCCACCCGGTCGGCAAGGGCGAGCGCTTCTTCGAAGTCGTGGGTTGCAAACAGAGCGGCAGCCCCGAGCTCGCGGCGGTGGTGGTCGATCTCTCGCTGCAGGCTGGCCCGGAGCGGCGTGTCGAGCTGGGAAGTCGGCTCGTCGAAGATGAAGAGTTCGGGGCGCCGAGCGAGGGCGCGGGCCAGGCCGACACGCTGCTGTTCACCCCCCGACAGCTCAGCCGGCCTGCGCTCGAGCAGTCCGCCCAGCCCCAGCCTGCCGAGCAGGTCGGCCGCCTCCGCTCGGGCGGCCGGCGCGGTCACCCCTCGGCGTCGGGCCGGGTAGGCCACAGTTTCGAGAATTGTGAGATGCGGCCAGAGTGCGAAACTCTGGAATACGACGCCGACCGACCGGCTCTCCGGCGCGACCTGCCGATCGGCGTTCGCCACCAGCCTGCCCGCCATCCGAATCTCGCCCGCAAGCGGGGCGATGAAGCCGGCCACCGCATGCAGCAGGGTGCTCTTACCGGACCCTGACGGGCCGAGCACCGCCAGGAGCTCTCGCGGCCCGACCTGCAGGTCGACCTGATGGAGGACGGTCTTGCGGTCGTGGGCGACGGACAGCGCTCGGCACTCGACAGCGGGCGCCGCAGGGGTGCTCACTGCCACGTCCCGGCGCGAAGCGAGAGGCGGCGGGCCACGGCGAGCAGGGCGGCAGCCACCAGGACGAGGCCGGTGAGGAGTACAGCGAGGGCTGCCGTCACGGTCACGTCCCCGAGCTCCTGGAGGTTGAGGACCGCAACCGCAAGGGTTTCCGATCCCGGCGCGTAGAGCAGGCTCGAGATCGTCAGCTCGTGAAGGGCGGCGAGAAACACCAGTAGCCAGGCCGCGGCCAGGGCCGGCCGCAGTAGCGGGACGACGACGGTGCGCACCGAGGTGCTCCATTTCGCCCCCGACGCCCGAGCCGCGCGCACGAGATCGGGTGGGAGGCGGTCTGCGCTTCCAGCGATCGGCCGGTAGCCGAGAGCCCAGAACTTGGCCAGGTAGGCGACCAGGATCAGCCCCAGCGAATACCTCAGCAGCGGGCCATAGGCTGTCTCTTATACACA
>CAXMLP010000098.1:0-5289 GCA_964194225.1 uncultured bacterium
CTCATTTGACCGTTACAGTCCACTAGGCTCGTGAGCGGGCCGCATCAGGAGGCCGCCGGTGGCCGGGCCCACGGTCAACCCGATCACCGTCACCACGAGCAGCTGGCCTGCCGCCGGCGGCAGCCCCGCCATTCCCTGGGCCGCCAGGCCCAATAGCAGACCGACGACGTAGGCCCCGGCAACCACCGGTTCCCAGACCTCGAACCGAACCCCCCGGCGGCCGACCGCGGTCCACAGCAAACTGGCCAGCGCAACCCCGCTGGCGAGCGCAACGGGAAGGATGCCGATGCTTGCCGGGGCCGCGTCGCCGATGGCGTGAATCACCCCACCGGCGACGGCCCAGGCGGCGATCCAGCTCGCCGAGCGAGGCACGAATTGGCGCAGCAGCAGCCATTGAAAGACCCCGATCAGCGCGCCCGACGCGGCGCCAAACGCAAATCCGATCCCACCCGAGCTCAGGGCTCCGTTCAGGGGGCCGGCGGTGCCGATGTTCAGTGCGTGCGGAAAGTGGAACCCCAGGCCGGCCATCCCGAAGGCAAGGACCGTGACGGTGGTCCAGGCCGTCAGGCGGACGGCGGCAGGACCAGGCTGACCGGGTTTTCTAGAAGCCGCCTGACCTCAGCCAGAAACTGCGCGCCATCAGCGCCGTAGAGGACGCGGTGATCGACCGAGAGGGTCAGATTCATCGTCTTGCCGGGGACGACGTGACCGGTATCCACAACCGGCTCATCGACGATCGCGCCCACGGCCAGGATGGCGGCCTCGGGCACGTTGACCACCGCCGCGAAGTCGGTGATCCCATACATGCCGAGGTTGGAGATGCTGAAGGTTCCGCCCTCCAGGTCTTGGGGTGACGGCTTGCCGGCCCGTGCCCGCTCGATGAGCTGTCTTGACTCGATGGAAATCTGAATCAGGTCCTTTGTGTCGACGTCCTTCAGGACCGGTACGACGAGGCCCTTCGGCTGGGCCACCGCAAAGCCGATGTTGATTCGACGTTTGACCTCGATGTGGTCCTCGGCCCAGGAGGCGTTGACTCCGGGAAAGGTGCGCAGCGCGAGCGCGCAGGCGCGCATGACAAGGTCCGACACGGTCAGTTTCTCGGCTCCCGGGACTGTCTCCCGGATCTGCTTCTGGATTCGGACCGCCTCCTCCATACGGACGCTGGTGGTCAGGTAGAAGTGGGGCACGGTTGTCTTCGACTGCACCATGCGCCGGGCGACGATGGTCTGGATCCGCGTCAGCTCCTCGTGCTCCACGTCAGGGCCGGATCGGACCGTCGGTCGTGCCCCCACACCGGCGGCAGGCCGGGCGCCCGGCTGGCCGGCGGCCGCGAGCACGTCTTCCTTCACTATCCGGCCCTCGGGCCCGGTGCCTTTCAGCTTGGCCAGGTTCACTCCCAGCTCGACCGCCAGCCGTGCGGCAATGGGGGAGGCCTTGATTCGCGGGGAGTCGTCCGGCGGAGCCCCCTCGCTCCTCTTCGTTCCGCCTGGGCCGGCTTCCCGGGCGGGAGGCTCAGCGGCCGGGGCAGCACTGGCTGGCGCTGCCGGTTCAGGTGCCGGCTCAGGTGCTGGCTCCACCTGGGCCTTGGCCGCAGGTGCCGCCTTCGGCTTGGTGGCGGACTTATCGCCCGGCTTGCCGATGTTGGCGATCAGCTCCCCGACGGGGACCGCCTGTCCGGCATCGACAACGATCTCGAGCACTCCGTCGGCGTCAGCTTCCAACTCGAAGCTGGCCTTGTCGGACTCGACCTCGGCCAGAACCTCGCCCTTGCGCACACTGTCGCCGCTCTGCTTCTTCCAGTTGCTGACCGTGCCCTCCTCCATCGTGTCGGACAGCTTCGGCATGTTCACATCTGCCATCTCAGCGGGCTCCTTCGGCGCGGGCCGGGACCTTCCTGGGCACTTCTCGACCGAGCATGGTGAGTACCTTTCTGATGATGTCGTCACTGGATGGGATAGCGGCCTTCTCCATCTGCTGGTTGTAGGGCATCGGCACCTCCGCGCCGCCGATGCGCTCGATCGGGCCATCGAGATAATCGAACGCCTTCTGTTGAATCCCGGCGGCGATCTCCGCGGAAACGCCATAGGTGGGCCAGCCCTCCTCGACGACGAGCAGCCGGTTCGTCTTCTTTACAGAGGCGACCATCGGCTCCCAGTCGATCGGCCGGATGGAGCGCAGGTCGATGACCTCAGCGTCCACGTCCTCCTCCTCCAGCTTCTGGGCGGCAAGCTGCGCTAGCACCGCCTGCCGGGAGACGGCGACGATGGTGATGTCGGTGCCCTCGCGCCGAACTGCGCAGGTGCCCAGCGGCGTCAGGTACTCCTCCTCGGGGACCTCACCCTTCATGTTGTAGAGGCTCATCGACTCCAGGAACATGACGGGGTCGTCGCTGCGGATCGCCGATTTCAGGAGCCCCTTGGCATCGGCCGGAGTCGTGGGGGCCACGACGACCAGGCCGGGGATCATGCCGTAGAGAGCTTCGAAGCTGTGCGAGTGCTGGGCGGAGAGCTGATGGCCAGCGCCACCAGGCATCCGGATGACGATCGGGACCTGGGCCTGGCCTCCGAACATGTATCGGATCTTGGCGGCATTCTGGACGATCTGGTCGAACGCAACCAGGGAGAAGTTGACCGTCATCATCTCCACCACCGGCCGCAGCCCCAGCATCGCGGAGCCGATCGCGCAGCCGGCGATCACCTCTTCGGCGATCGGCGTGTCGACAACGCGCATCTCGCCGTACTTGTCGATGAGGCTGTCGGTGACGCGGTAGGCGCCGCCGAAGCGGCCGATATCCTCGCCCATCAGGTAGACGCGCTCGTCACGATCCATCTCTTCGATCAGGGCCTGGCGCAGCGCGGCCCGGTAGAGCATCTCCGCCATCAGCCCCGTCCCTCCCGATCGCCCGCATAAACGTAGCGGTGGAGCTCGTTCACATCTGGATTGGGGCTGCTGTCGGCGAAATCGATGGCCTCCTGCACATCTTTTTCCACCGCGTCACGGATCTTTTTGAAATCCTCGGCCACGGCGATCTTCGTCTGCTTGAGGTCGTTCTCGAAACTGAGCACGGGGTCCGCTTTGCGATAGCTGTCCTTCTCCGCCTCGTCGCGGTATTTGTCCGGGTCGACGACGGAGTGGCCCTTGAAGCGGTAGGTGACCGCCTCGACGAAGCGTGGCTTGGAATCGCGGCGCGTCTTCTCAACGATCTCACCGGTCTTGTGCAGCACCTCCAGGACATCCATGCCGTCAACCTGGATCGCCTCCATGTCGTAAGCGCAGGCCTTGCGGTACATGTCGGCGACGGCCGACGCCTTGTCCACTGCGGTACCCATGCCATATCGATTGTTGATGCAGAACCAGACGATCGGCAGCTTGAACAGGGCCGAAAAATTGAGTGACTCATGGAAAGCGCCGATGTTGGTGGCACCATCGCCGAACATGCAGAACGCGACGTCGGGCTTCTTCTGGTACTTGATCGCCCAGCCCGCGCCGACGGCGAGGGGCAGGTGCCCGCCGACTATTCCATAACCCCCCATGAAGCGCGCCTCCGCGTCATACAGATGCATCGAACCACCGCGGCCCCTGGAGGTCCCCGACTCGCGACCGAACAGCTCGGCCATGACCGTCTTCGGATCAACCCCACGGGCGATCGCATGGCCGTGCTCGCGGTAGCTGGTGTAGATGTAGTCGCCCGGGTGGAGGGCCGAGATGCCGCCGACGACAGTCGCCTCCTCGCCGATGTTCAGGTGGCAGTAACCGCCGATCTTGGCGCGCGTGTACATCTCCTGGCAGCGCTCTTCGAACCGCCGGATGAAGTACATCTGGCGGAAGAGGCGCAGGAGCTCATCGCGGCTCTTGCGATTGAGGCTCAGAGCGATGTCCGTCTGAACCGCCGCCGACCGGGCCGGCTTCCCGTTACGGCCGGAACCAGCCGACCCCTGCTCAACTGAACGTGCCACTGAGCGCTCCTCCTTCGGCTCCGCCGCCAGTGCCGCGGGCGCAGCGATGGGGGAGCTCTTCGCTTTTCGGTTGGGTATCTCGATCGCCCGGCCGTCGGCAGCCAGAGCCGCCTGAAGCAGCGATTCGGCCATCGTCGGGTGGGCGTGCATCGTCAGGTCGATGTCGTGGATGGTGAGTCCGTGCTGGATGGCCAGGGTGGCCTCCGCGATCAATTCGGTGACACGCGGTCCGATCATCTGGACGCCGAGCAATTTATCCGTGCGGGCGTCGGCAATCACCTTGACGAGTCCCTCGGCCTGGCCGAGTGTGTTGGCCCGCCCGCTGGCCTGCAGTGGAAATCTGCCGATCTTCACCTCGATGCCCAACCGACCGGCCTCCGTTTCTCCGATGCCGACGTTGGCGATCTCGGGATCGGTGTAGATGCAGTTGGGGGTAGCGTGGTAATCCGGGGTCCGATCCGCCTTGCCGGCGATGTTCTCGACCGCGCACACGCCCTCGTATGACGCAACGTGCGCGAGCATGATGCCGCCGATGACGTCGCCGACGCCCCAGATGCCTGACGCGGTGGTTCGGAGATGGTCGTCCACTTTGACGCGGCGGCCGTCCAGCTCGACCTGGGCGGTCTCGAGCCCAAGTCCCTCGGTGTAGGGACTTCGGCCCGCCGCCAGCAGCACGACGTCGGCAAGGGCCTCGCCACCCTCTCCGGCAACCCCGAAGCGGACGGCCAGGCCCCGGGGCCCACGCTTCACAGCCTCGACCTTCGCCTCGGTGTGGACGGTGCCGCCGAGCTTTTCCAGGTGCCGGCGGTAGATGTTGGCGATGTCGCTCTCGACCATCGGCAGGATCTGGGGAAGCATCTCGATCACCGTGACCTGGCTGCCCAGTTCGCTGAAGAGCGAGGCGAACTCCAGCCCGACAACGCCGCCGCCGATGACGACCAGTCGCTCGGGGACCGCTTTCAGCTCGAGAATCGCCGTTGAGTCGATCGTGTGCTCCACGCCCGGGATCGGGATCCGCGTCGGCGCGGAGCCGGTCGCGATCAGGATGTCCCTGGCGGCGATCTCCTGGTCGCCGGCCCGGAGGCGACCACCGCCGAGCAGGGTCCCCCTGCCGTTGATGGTGTCGATGCCATTCGCCTTAAAGAGCGAGGCGACGCCGTTGACGTGCTTGCTGACCACCTGCTCCTTGCGCAGCTGTGCCGCCGGCAGGTTGAAACTGAGGCCCTTGACGTCGACTCCGAATTCCTTGCCGCGGCGAACCATCGCGTAGAGCTCAGCCGAGGTGAGCAGAGCCTTGGTTGGGATGCAGCCCCAGTTGAGGCAGGTGCCGCCC
>CAXMLP010000099.1:0-4128 GCA_964194225.1 uncultured bacterium
ACCCAGGAGCGCGTGTTCGATGCGCCTCGTGAGCTCGTATTCAGGGTCATGAACGACCCCGCCCTGCTCCCGAGGTGGTGGGGCCCGAGATACCTGACCACGACCGTCGAGGTGATGGACGTACGGCCTGGTGGACGCTGGCGATATGTCCAGGTCGCACCGGACGGCACCCAGCATGGTTTCCACGGCGAGTATCTCGAGGTTAAGCCGCCGGAGCGCATCGTCAACACCTTCAACTACGAGGGCATCCCGGCCGGCCACGAGGCGGTTACCACCGTCGTGCTCATCGACGAGGGGGGGCGGACGCGGATGACCTCCACCAGCCTTTTCAAATCGAAGGAGGACCGTGACGGGATGATGCAGTCGGGAATGGAAAGCGGCGCGCGGGAGACTGACGAGCGACTCGCCGAAATCCTGGCCGAGGTTAGTGAACCGGCTTCGGCCTGACACCCCTGTCGAGGCCCGACGGTGCTTACGAACGCCTGTCCCTGGCCCGACCGCAAACGTAGTCACCGTGAATGTTGGTCGTAATAGGCCTCCTCACCGATGAGGCCATGCGGGTTGGCGACTTATCGCTCGCGGCCGCAGCGGTGGTCCCGATGTTGGTAGGCCGGTTGGAGCGGCTCGAGTCCAGCTTTCTGATCGCTATGGCCCGGCTCGGTCCGTGACCAGATCGCCAGCGCAATCAGGGCGCTGAGCTTGTCGCCGGACCGTCCCCTTTTGCCGGCCTTAGTCTTCGACGTGGACGACCATCGCATCGAGGCCGCCAGTCCCGATTTCGCCGGCATGCTTGAACGCAGCTTGGCCCTCCGCGCTGGCACCGGCCTTACCGAGCGCCTCCTGATTGTCGAAGTACAGCTCGGCGATCCGGTGATAGGGCGCCTGGGAGCCGTCCATCATTCCCGCCACCTTGCCGAGCTCGATCCTCGAAACGTGCGGGATGCGGCGGGCCATCGCTATGTGCTCGCCCTGGTAGCGGCGCTCGAACTCTTGAACATCGGTGGGGTGCCGGTAGGCAACGATCAACTTGACCATACCCAATCCTCCAAGTGATCGCTGATGGAACGCTCGATATCATATAGCGGCTGGATCAAACCTGTTTGATCCAGATGGCTGATTACGGAAGCAATCGAGTTGAACCGGACCGCAAAGTTGCTCGACGGTGTACGCGGTTGGCGTTTAAGCTACCTGCAGGTCGTCGACCCACTCCGTCCGCCCACGTCGGGGCGGCCAGCAGAACTGCCCGGCTCGCGCATAAAGGCCTAAGGTCCGCACTCCGCGACCACCCGCCGCAGCCGGTCCTTCGCCCCGACCCGCCACACCTCGCCATGGCTGAACACAACCGTCTCATACCTCATCTCAAGCAGCTTTTCCGCAGACTGCTTCGCCGCCGCCGGGTCGTTGCAAAGGAATGACCGAACCCCGACCCGTATCCGCTGCGGCAACGCGCCGAACGCGTCGCCCGTGAAGAGGATCCCGTGCTCATCCGAGATCAAAGACGTGTGTCCTCGCGTATGCCCTGGCGTGGCCACCACTCGCAACCCGCCCACCAGGTCGTCCTCTGCGACCGTCCGGCCCACTGGCCCGACCGCGTGCTTTGCGAAGCGCTGCCCCTCTGTGCAGAAAACGGAACACCTGGTTCGAAGATGGGTCAGGCGGCCGGTTCCCGCGCAGGATCTCCGCCTCATGTTCGGAGGTGATGATCTCCGCCGTGGGGGCCCAAGCGCGCATGGCCGGCAGCCCCTCGACGTGGTCGGGGTGATGGTGGGTCAGGTATATCCGCGCGAGCTTGGCCGGATGGACCTCGAGGGCTGAAAGCGCAGCCTGGATCCGTTTTGGGCTGCCGCCGATCCCAGTATCGACCAGCGTCCACCCGTCGGCCGCGGAGAACGCCAAAACGCTGATCCTGTTGGCCAGTCCGATCGCGTCAATCCGGTAAATCCCCGGCCCGAGCTCCTCGGTCGCCATCAGACAGTAACGTACATTGCTCGGCTGGACTGCAGAAGACGGCGGTCGCGATCAGGCTCCGAGAGCTAGGCGGCCGTGAGCCTGACGACGGTAATTTCGCGGTCGGTGGATCTCGCATGGTCGCCGAAGTTGGCGAGCGCCTGGTGACCTGGGCAAGTACATTCATCGATACGGAAGTGAAGCCCGAGGACGTGGCTCAGATCGCAAGCGCTCTGCCCCTGGTCAGCGAAGGGTTGCGCTTTCGAAACCGCACGTGGTTCGTCGACGGCAAGGCGTTCGCGTGGGAGCGGCCGCTGAGCAAGGCGGACCTGAAACGCCTCGGCGACGAACCTCCGCCCGAAGGTCCCCTCCTCGCCGTCCGGGTCGCCAACCTGGAGGAGAAGGACGTGCTGATGATGGTCGCGCCAGAGGGATTTTTCGACATCCCGCACTTCAGCGGTTACCCGGCGGTTCTCATTCAGCTCGGGGTCGTGAAGAGGCAGACCCTCACCGCGGCGATCGTCGAAGCCTGGTACTGCTGCGCGCCGCCGGGGCTGGCTGTCAACGGTCCGGGGCGATCGCCCGCCACGAGTCGTCCAGGGACCCCCGGACGCTCGTAGCGCCGGGAAATCGATCGATCCAAGATTTAGCAGAAGCGGAAGATCACCAGGCCGCCTCTGCCAACCACCTGGCTAGGATGCAAATGTGAGGACCGCGCATCGCGCTGGAGCCGTCTTGGCGGCAGCGCACCGGCAGGCCCGACCCAGGCTCGCCGCATGGGTACTGGCGGTCGCTGCGGGGCTGGCCATCCTGACCGCCGCCTGCGGTGACAGTTCGGGGCACCAGGGCCACGACGCGGGAGGCATGGCCGGCGATCACGGCATGCCATCGCACGACGCCGCAGGCTCGTCGGGCGATCACGGGATGCATGGAGTGGGTACGAAGACAGGGCTCGCTTCATCAGAGCACGGCTACACGTTCGATTCTTCGGTCTCGACCCTGGCAATCGGACCGTCGCAGTCATATCAGTTTCGAATAGTCGGTCCGACCGCCAAGGTTCAGACGGCCTTCGTCGTCGACCAGACCAAGCTGCTCCACTTCTACGGCGTCCGAACCGACCTGACGGGCTATCAGCATGTACACCCCGCCATGGCCACCGACGGTACCTGGACGGCCCAATTGCCACTCAACGCCAGCGGTTCCTATCGCGTATTCGCCTCCTTCATCGCGAAGGACGACGCTGGCAAGACCCATGACCTGGTCCTGAGCCGCGAGCTCACCGTGCCCGGCCCTTACGAGCCGATGCCCCTCCCGGCCGCAGCCAACTCAGCGGAGGTGGACGGCTACTCGGTGAGGCTGGCTGGCACGATCGGAAGCACCTCGACACCGTTCAAGCTTCGCTTCGAGCGCGGCGGGAGCGCGGTCAGCGAGCTCGAGCCCTACCTGGATACCTATGCCCATCTCACGGCCTTCCGCAGCGGCGATCTTGCCTTTGCCCATCTCCATCCCACGGGTAAAGCCGCTTCTGGACGGGGCGGTCCTGACCTGTCGTTCCGAGCTGATCTACCCGGCGCCGGGGACTATCGCCTCTTCATCCAATTCCAGACCAGCGGCCAACTGCACACCGCAGCGTTGACGACCCATGCCGGTTAGATGATTCCACTCAACTGACAAATGGAAGGGCCGGCGGGTAAGCTCGCAGTTCCGATCGTGTACGGGTGCCCGTGCGGCGTTACGGTGTCCCCGTGATCCAGTACCGGACAAGCCTTGAAGGAATTGGTTCGGACGACCTTGCGGACTTCTTCGTCGGCTGGACAAGCCCGCCGACTGCGCAGGAACACCTCCAACTCCTGAAGGGGAGCAGCCACGTGGTCCTGGCCACCGACCGCGAACGAGTGGTGGGCTTCATCAATGCCCTGTCGGATGGCATTTTGGCGGCGTACATTCCCCTTCTCGAAGTATTGCCGCCTTATCAAGGTCGCGGCATCGGCACACAACTCGCCAGCCGCATGCTGAAGATTCTGAACAGTCGGTACATGGTCGATCTCATCTGTGATCGCCCCCTGGAGGCGTTCTATGGCCGCTTTGGAATGAAGCCTGCTTTCGGGATGGCGGTGCGGAACAATCGGTGGCGGTCAGCCGAGTAGCCAGCCCCCCAGCACGCCATCCGCGTTAGTTAGC
>CAXMLP010000100.1:0-4660 GCA_964194225.1 uncultured bacterium
CCCAGCCGCAAACGACACTGGGCGGTTCTGCTCCCGCTGTGGAGGATGGCGCGGTCACCTCGGCCTGGAACCGACACTTGAGCTCTACGTCGACCACATGGTCGAGGTCTTCCGCGAGGTGCGCCGGGTTCTCAAAGCGTCGGGCACCCTCTGGCTCAACCTCGGCGACTGCTACAACGCAGGGACAACAGCTCGCCGCCAGCCCTCCCCAGACCGAGTTGGCTACTGGCAGGCTGCCGGTTCGATGGGCGACCGCCGTGTGAAGGCGGACGGACTAAAGCCCAAGGACCTGATCGGGATCCCCTGGCGGGTGGCGCTGGCCCTCCAGGCGGACGGCTGGTACCTGCGCGCGGACATCGTGTGGGCCAAACCGAATCCAATGCCGGAGTCGATCAGTGACCGGCCGACCCGCGCCCACGAGTACGTGTTCCTTCTCAGCCGGAGCGCCCGCTACTTCTACGACGCCGAGGCAATCCGAGAGCCGGCGGTGAGCACGACGCTGAAGACACCTTCGGGCTGGGACACGGCATCCGGCGCGCATCGTTCGTTCCATCGCAGCGGACGGGGCTCCGCAGACCGGGCGAGCGTCGAGTTGCCCATCGCCCGCGGCGACCGTAACAAGCGGACGGTCTGGACGATCGCGACTCAGCCTTATCGTGGGGCCCATTTCGCCACCTTCCCCGAGCGGTTGGTCGAGCCATGCGTTTTGGCTGGGACCAGCGCCGCCGGCTGCTGCGCCAGCTGCGGAACGCCCTGGCGGCGTCTCGTCGACGTCGCCTACCGGAACCCGGGGAATCGGACCACGAACGGTCCCCGGTCGTTGGACCGCCGCCCGGAGACCGCCGGTTTTCCCGTTCGGCTTGAGCGAGTAGCCACCACGTCAGGGTGGGCACCGGCCTGCTCGTGCGATGCCGATCCGGTCGCGGCGCGGGTGCTCGACCCCTTCGCTGGTTCAGGCACGACTCTCGCCGTCGCTAAGCGGTTGGGACGTTCTGCCCTCGGCATCGAGCTCAACCGCGACTACATCGGACTTCTCCGGGATCGCTGCCGCGCGGTGGTCCCAATGACGGATCAGGAGGCCGTTTGACTACGGATGACTACGCAAATCAGTAGTCAAATCGCACCTCGGAACCCCTTCCGACCTGGGATGGGCTTGGAGCCACCCTACTTGGCGGATCGCGAAGTGCAGCTCGAGCGTTTCGGTCGGTACCTCGACGGCTTCCCGGACTTTCCTCGCAACGTCCGCCTGACCGGGCTTCGAGGCGTGGGCAAAACAGTTCTCCTCCAACACTTCGCGAATGCCGCCCACCAGAAAGACTGGATCGTCGTCCGCCGCGAGTGGAGCGAGCATCTCCAGGACGAGCACGTCCTCGCTCTCGCTCTTGTCGAAGATTGCCGGCAGGCGGCCGAGGTTGTCGCCCGAGGCCATCGCCTTCGCAGCGTGGCTTCGGTTGCCGGCCAGGCTCTCGATCTGCTTGGTGGCCTGACCGTCTCCCTTGCCGGGATCACAGTTGCCCTACGACCGGCGCTCGGCCAAGCACGCGAGCGGGTCACGCTGGAAGACGAGCTCTTCGGTGCGTTGAAGGTCACCGCCGACACCGTGATCGCAGCCGGCCGGCCGGGTCTGCTGCTCTGCTACGACGAGGCGCATGTGGTTCGCGACTCGCCGCGAGCCCGGCAGTTCCCGCTTGGCACCCTCCTGGCCGCGATCGCCAGAACTCAGCGTGACCAGATCCCGGTGATGCTCGTGCTATCCGGTCTTCCCAGCCTCACCGAGAACCTGGCCCGGGCGAAGAGCTACAGCGAGCGCATGTTCCAAGCCGAGGAGCTGGAGCGGCTCCAGACACCTGAAGACCTGAACGCCTTCAATCGCCCGCTGGTGGCCAGTGGGCGCGCCAGCGATCCGGATGTGGCGGAGTTGGTGGCACGCGACACCTCCGGCTACCCGTTCTTCATCCAATTCTTTGGCGCTCTGCTCTGGGAGGCATCCCTCTGGCCAGCTCCGATCCGTGAGAGCCATTACCGAGAAGAGCGTCCCTCGATGCTCCAGGCGCTCGATCGGGCATTCTTCGACGCGCGACTGGCACGGACCTCACCGTTCGAGCGGAGGCTTCTTCATGCTATCGCCCG
The DNA here is from genome assembly GCA_964194225.1 of uncultured bacterium. Lineage (GTDB taxonomy): Bacteria > Chloroflexota > Dormibacteria > Dormibacterales > Dormibacteraceae > CAXMLP01. Next base: position 2,131 of record CAXMLP010000100.1, read on the forward strand.
AGAAGGCGAAACGGCGCTGCTCAGATCAGTGGTCGCTCGCCTCGGAGTCTCGAATGGGGCTGCCCAGAGCACCATTCTGAGCCTGGCCGACAAGGGACTCGTCTTCCGGCCGGAGCGCGGAACGGTCGCTTTCGCGGTCCCGTTGTTCGGTGAGTACCTACGCCGGCGAAGCGCGGGAGGTGATTGCTGAGGTGTATCGCTACGTGCAGCCAGAGACCCCGCCAGGACTCCCGCTCCGGATGCTGTTCCAGCCAGCCCAGGGTGGGGCGTTCTACCGGGCCTGCGAGGCTGATGACTACCGAGGGCTGGTGGCGGCCATCCTCGACGATCCGGAGTTTGAGACCGCGAGCCTCGCCGACCGCCTCGAGGCGCGCATCCGGATCGCGAACGACTTGGCTCTCATCAGTCAACTCGAGGATCTGCAGCTGCGCGTGGGCGACCAAGACCAGCCTGGCGCAATCAACGTGCATGGCGACGAGGAGTTCATCCACTCGCTTGAGCGAATCGGCTTCCTATCGCTACCCCCATCAGGTACCTGATCGATGCAGGATCAGCCACACAGGGCAGCGCATTCGCCTTCGGACGAGTTGCTCATCACCGTCGAGGAGGCGGCTCGCCGCCTGGCCCTCAGCCGCACCACCCTCTACCACCAAATACGCCGCGGTGTCATTCCGTCGGTACGCATCGGGCACAGCCGGCGCATCCCAGTGATCGACCTCGAGCGCTATGTCAATGCCCTCCGTGAGAGCGTCGATCCGAACGCTTCGTGACGGTCGCGATGAAGGCGATACGGCCCCGATTCGACAGCTGGATACCTCATTGCAGTCGACGGTAGGATGTCGACGCCGATCGCTCCCTGGCGAGCCGCGGCGAGACAAGAACATGAGGCGACGACGCAAGCGAAGTAACGGCGAGGGAACTGTGTATCCGCGCTCCGACGGACGTTGGGGCGCGACTATCCTGCTCGCCGACGGCAGCCGCGGCACGGTCTACGCCCGCACCGAGCGTGACGCCCTCGACAAGATGCGCGAACTCATCCGTGCGCGCGACAAGGGTATGCCGGTCACCACGAGTAACCAGACGACCGGCAAGTATCTTGAGCGGTGGCTTGAGGACACGGCCCGCCCTAGCGTCCGGCCCAAGACCTACGACTCCTACCGTCTGAACGTGCGGCGCCTGCTCCCCCTGATCGGCTCAGTCCGCTTGGCCAACCTCTCGCCGGCCCGCGTGCAGAGCGCGTACGCCGCCCTGCATCGGCGCGGGCTCTCACCGCGTTCGATCCACCATGCCCACACCGTGCTACATGGGGCCATGCGCAAGGCCGTTCAATGGGGCCTCATCCCTCGGAATCCGACAGAAGGGGCCACGCGGCCGCGGATCGAGCGGCGCGAAATGAAGACGCTGACTCAGGCTGAGGTGCAGCGGCTCTTCGAGGCGACCGAGGCAGTTTATCCAGACCACGCGCTTTGGGTCGTTCTCGCTACCACTGGGCTTCGATTGGGCGAAGCCCTGGGTCTGCGTTGGGAGGACATCGATCTCGACCGTCGAACCCTCAGGGTCCAACGCGCGCTCCAGAGGCAGCGCGGCAAAGGTCTGGTCTTCGTAGAGCCGAAGTCCACAAGCAGCCGGCGTTCAGTGCACCTCGCGACCGGAACGGTGGCTGTCCTGCAGCGCCACTGCCTTCTCCAGAAGAAGCATCGGCTGAGCGCTGGAACTGCGGGCGAGGAGCCCAAACTCGTGTTCTCCGGATCCGACGACAATCCGCTGGACGCCAGTGCCATTACGCGCCGCTTCGATAAGACACTTTCGAAGGCCGGGCTGCCGGACGTTCGCGTGCACGATCTCAGGCACACGGCGGCAAGCCTGCTTCTCATACGAGGCGTCCATCCAAAGGTGGTCCAGGAGATGCTGGGTCACGGCAGTATCTCACTCACCCTCGATACCTATAGCCATCTCTCTCCCGCGCTCCACGCCGAGGTTGCCACCCACATGCAGAGACTCTTCGATCGATCGACCGCGTGATGGACATCCCGCGGCTTGGAATGGAACGACAAAAATCGCCGCACTCCCAGATCCAGCCTGGGTCAGAGCGCTCCGGCGAAGCAGATTCGGTCTTTGCATCAGTCGCGGTGGCGTGCGATGGTATGCCCGCGGTATTACAATCCGTCCGACCTCCCCAGCCTCTGCCGATCGTCCAACAAGGGGGACTTGTGCTAAAACCAGGGATCAATCAAAATCCGGCCGCGCTCGCGGACTTCGTGCAGGCGGTCCATGACGGACGGCCGGTCGCTGGGCTTACTCACAAGTTCTATCGGTACCCCGCACGCTTCTCTCCCACTTTTGCGAGAGCCGCGATTGAGACTTTCACTCAGCGAGGGGACCTCGTTCTGGATCCATTTGTGGGCGGCGGAACCACCCTAGTTGAAGCCCGGGTCCTAGGGCGGCCTGCTGTTGGTGCAGACATCAGCGAACTAGCTCGTTTTGTCTCAAGGGTCAAGGCAACAGTCCTCTCGGAGACTGACCTTGAAGA
>CAXMLP010000101.1:0-5349 GCA_964194225.1 uncultured bacterium
TGTGTATAAGAGACAGGCCCTCGACCGAGCCGAACCCGGCGACGACTCCATCACCGGCGATCCGCCGCTCCTCCATGCCGAAACCGGTGGCACGGGAGCGCGCGTAGAGGTCGAGCTCGACAAAGGACCCGCGGTCGCAGAGGAGGTCGATCCGGGCCCGGGCGGAGAGCCTGCCCTTGGGTTCGCCGCCGGAGTTCATCGCCTCGTAGCGGCGCTTGCGAAACTGGTTGACCTTGTGCTCGGCGGCGGTGGCTCGCTCCAACTCGGGAGCCTCGAGGTTGGCCACCGGGGGGCGGGTACGCTTGACAGCACTCAATGCTGCCTTCGGCTTGCGCTCCGCCATCGCCACTCATTATCGGGCTGACGCTGGAATGAGCCGGCCGACCCGGACTGCGCCGCTTGCGCTCGAGCGCAGCCTCACCCTCCACCAGCTGCGCGTTTTCAAGGCCGTGGCCGACAACCTCAGCTTCAGCCAAGCCGCGCAGCACCTCCGACTCAGCCAGCCGAGCGTCTCCTACCAGGTTAAGGAGCTCGAGCGGGCGGTCGGGATGGACCTCCTCGACCGGCTCGGCAAGCGCGTCGAGCTGACCCAGGCGGGCCACCTCCTCTATGGCTACGTGCGCCAGACGCTCAATGTCATCGACGAGGCCAGCCTGGCGCTGGAGGAGCTCCAGGGCCTGGAGCGGGGAAGCCTCAAGGTCGGAGCGAGCACGACTGTCGGCATCTACGTCATCCCGACCGCCCTGGGTGCCTTCAAGAAGCTGCACCCCGGACTGGCGATCAGCCTCGAGATTGGCAATCGCGGTGCGGTCCAGGATCGCGTGCTGAAAAATGAGCTCGACCTCGCGGTGGTCGGTCCGGCGTTGCGCGACCCCGACCTGGTGGTGACCCCCTTCATCCACGACGAGCTGGTCGTGATCGCGCCCCAGGAGCACCGGCTGGCCCAGCGCCGGAACCTCACCCTGAAGGACCTTCGGGACGAGCCCTTCCTGATGCGCGAGGAGGGCTCGGGGACGCGCTTTGCGGTCGAGAAGGCCGCCCGGCGCGCGAACGTGCGGCTGGAGGTTGCGATGGAGCTTGGCTCCAATGGCGCGATCAAGCACGGCGTCGAGAGCGGCCTCGGCCTCGCCATCCTCTCCCGCTACGCGGTCGGCCTCGAGGAGACCGCGGGGAAGCTGGCCATCCTCGAGGTGGAAGGCTTCCCGATCCGCCGGCAGTGGAACATCGTCCATCTGCGGCGGAACCGGCTGGCGACTCCCGTCGCCGGGTTCATCGAATTTCTTCGCGGCGGGTCCTGGAGCCTGCCCAGCACCGAACAGGATGGTCCGCCGACGGACTAGTCCACCAGGCGCGCCTACCATTCATCGCCATGAAGTACCGCTACTCGGCCTGGGATGGCACCCAGCAGCCCTTCCCGGTCGACGCCGACACCGTGTTGGAGTCGATCTCCGACGACCTGATGAGCTACGGCGACCTGCGGGGCGCGCTGCAGCGGCTTTACCAGCGCGGAACCAATGAGATGCCGGGCCTCGACGATCTCATGCGCCAGCTCCAGGAGCTGCGCGAGCGCGAGCTGGCGCGCTACGACCTCGACACCGTCGTCGACGACCTCAAGGCTCAATTGCAGGACATCGTGGACACCGAGCGCAAGGGCATCGGCGAGCGCGTCGAGAAGGCAAAGGCTGGAGGTGGGCCCGAGCAGAAGATCCTCGAGAAGATGGCGCGGCAGCGCCGGGACCAGTTGGACCGGGTCCCCGATGACCTCGGCGGCCGGGTGAAGGCGCTCCAGCAGTACGAGTTCATGGTCCCCGAGGCGAGCCAGAAGTTCCAGGAGCTTTTGGCGGCACTGCAGAAGCAGATGCTCGACCAGATGTTCCAGGGCATGAAGCAGTCCATCGGGCGGATGAGCTCGCAGGACCTCTCCCAGGTCAGGGAAATGGTGGGTGAGCTGAACAAGATGCTCGAGGAGCGAGCGCAGGGCATGACCCCTGACTTCAGCGGCTTCATGGAACGGCATGGCGACATGTTTTCGCCCGGCATCACGAGCCTCGATGAGCTGCTCGAGCACCTCCAGCGGCAGATGGCGCAGATGCAGTCGCTGCTGAAGTCGATGTCGCCCGAGGCGCGCGCGGAACTCTCCCGGATGATGGACGAGCTGCTGGCTGATGACTCGCTCCGCCTCGAGCTGGCTCGTCTCGGAGCCCTGATGGAGGCGATGCAGCCGCCCTCCGATCTATCGGCGCGGTACCCCTTCTTCGGCGAGGAGCCGGCGACCCTGCAGCAGGCGATGGGCCTGATGGATCGACTCCAGGGAATCGACAGGCTGGAATCACAGCTCGAGCGGGGCGCCTTCCGGCTCGACGACGTCGACCGGGGACTGGCCGAGGATCTGCTCGGACCGGACGCCCGCAACGCGGTGAATGAGCTCCGCAAGGTCACTGATCTGCTCGAGAAATCGGGCTACGTCGAACGCCGCGGCCGGGGCTTGGAACTGACACCGAAGGGCATGCGGCAGATCGGAAAGAACGCCCTGCGGGATATCTTCGAGCGCCTTCGTAAGAGCCAGGTCGGCCAGCACCGGGTCTTCCAATCCGGCGTCGGCAGCGAGGCGGGTGAGGATCTGAAGGACTACGAGTACGGCGATCCCTTCCTGGTGGACCTCAAAGAGACGCTCTTCAATTCGCTCCAGCGTGAGGGCAGGGGAATACCGCTCAAGGTCGACGCGGCCGACTTCGTCGTCCGCAAGACCGACCACTCAGCGCAGGCGTGCACCGTGCTGATGGTCGACATGAGCCGGTCGATGTTCCTGCGCGGCTGCTTCCTTGCCGCCAAGAAGGTGGCGATGGCGCTGGATGCCCTCATCCGCACTCAGTACCCGCGCGACAAGCTCTACGTGGTCGGCTTCTCCAACCAGGCGGTGGAACTCAAGCCGGATGCGCTTCCCCAGATCACGCTCAACGATTACGTCTACGGCACGAATATGCAGCACGGCTTTCAGCTGGCCCGCTCGCTGCTCGCCCGGCACCGTGGCAATAAGCAGATCATCATGGTCACCGACGGCGAGCCGACGGCCCATCTCGATAACGGCCGCGTCTACTTCGCCTACCCGCCCACCTTCCGGACGATCCAGGAGACCCTGAAGGAGGTCCAGCGCTGCACGAGGGACCGGATCGTGATCAACACCTTCATGTTGGAGCGGGGCCCCTATCTGACCGAATTCATCAACCGCGTCACCAAGCTCAATCGCGGCCGGGCCTTCTTCGTGCAGCCCGAAAAGCTGGGCGAATACATATTGGTCGACTATGTCAGCGGCCGCCAACAGCGACGCCACTCCCGGGCAAGTTAGACCCACCCGAGAAATGCGCGGGGTGCGCCGCTCAGGCGAAGATTTTTTGCGCGCGCACTCCCAGGCCCTTTGCGACGGCGGTGAACGCATCGCGGTCGGCGACGCGGCCCGGGAAGACCGCCTCCAGCCGGCGCAGGAAGGACGGCAGCCGTGAGGATCCCCCAGTTCTCAGGACAGCGGTGATCTGGGCCGGCTCGAGGCCGGCGTCGGCGACCGCGCGGAGGAGACAACCCTCGACGGTGACCAGGTCATCCTTGATGACCGCCTCGAACTGTCCGCGTAGCAGGGGCACGTCCATCCGGATCCCGGGCCGGGCAAACCGAAGTCGCACGGCGTCCTCGGTCGAGAGCCGGATCTTGGCGTCCTCGATCGCCCGATAGAACTCCCAGGTGTGGCCCTTGAAGAGAATCGCGCGGGCGATCTCAGCGGCCCGCCCGCCGACGCGGTCAAGCACCTTCGGCACCCCAGGGTCGGAGAGGAGCTGGCGCACCCCGGAGCGGTAGCCCATCTCGTTGTAGAGCCAATTCGGCAGCTCATTGAGACCGAGTAGGGGCCCGACCGCGGTCTCGAAAAGCGCCGCGTCGAAACGCTCGCCGCCGATGTCCACGCCGGTCAGGGAGAGGGTCTCGGGCGTCCCCTCCCGGACCGCAATGACCGCCGCGTCGAAGGTTCCGCCGCCGAAGTCGACCGAAAGGACCCTCCCCTCCGGAAGGGTTCCGCCGAGGACCGCCGCCGCCGGCTCGGGGAAGAGCTCGACCGTTTCGAAGCCGGCCAGTTGCGCGCCTTCCCGGAGCCTGGCCAAGGCGGTCTCATGCGAGCGGTCGGCGAGGTCGGCACCGGCAAAAACCACAGGGTGCCCCAGCACCAGCCGTTTGACATCGCCGCCGGACCAGGCGTCTGCGGACCGCTTGAGCCGGCCCAGCACCATCGCGATCAGCTCGGGAAGCTCGAAGTCCCGGGCCCAGGAGTGGGTCCCCGTGAAGTCCGTCCGGGAGAGGTCGCGCTTCACCCCCGTGATCAGGCGAGTGTCCTGGCAACCGCCGTTGCGCGTCGCCTGGCGGCACTCCGTCTCAGCCCCATAACGGACCAGCGGGCAATGCAGGCAGGTGTGTCGCAGATGACCCTGAGCGAGGTATTCGACAATCGCCGCCTCGCCCGCTTCCTGGCGGCCGTTCCGGTGAAGGTAGGCGACCGACGCGAGCGTCAGCCCGGGCAGCCCTGATTCGGCGGGAACCACCTCGACGGCGTTCTCGTAGGCCACCGCCACGGCACTGTTCGAGGTGCCGTAGTCGATCCCGTAGGCGATCGGACCCCGTTCTGTCACGGGGATACCATTAGGAAGAGATGCAGATGATCGAGACTCAACTTCTGGACCGCCTTGGTATCGGGTCGAACTTCAAGGTCTGGATGGATCTTTCTCCGGCAGAGCTCTACGAGCACTCCCTACGCCGCGGCGAGGCTCAGCTCGTCAGCACGGGGGCGATCGTCGCCGAGACCGGTCAGCATACCGGCCGCTCGCCTCGTGACAAGTTTCTGGTCGGTGAGCCCGACACCGAGGCGGACATCTGGTGGGCGGGCAACCAGAGGATCGGCGCCGATTCCTTTCACCGCCTCCTCGACAAGATGGGTGACTACTGCGCCGGCCACGAGGTCTACGTCCAGAACCTCTACGCCTGCGCCGATCCGGCCCGCCGCCTCAAGGTGCAGGTGATCACCGAATTCGCGTGGCACAGCCTCTTCGCTCAAAACCTCTTCATCCGGCCCACGATCGAGGAGCGGGCAAACTTCACGCCCGACTTCACCGTCATGTCCGTGCCGAGCGTCAAGGCCGACCCGGCGACCGACAGCACGCGGAGCGAAACCTTCGTCCTGCTCAGCTTCGCCAAGCGCATGGTCATCATCGGCGGCACCGAGTACGCGGGCGAGATCAAGAAGTCGATCTTCACAGTCCTGAACTACCTGATGCCCAAGGCGGGCGTCATGCCGATGCACTGCTCGGCCAA
>CAXMLP010000102.1:0-2700 GCA_964194225.1 uncultured bacterium
GGTTCATTCCTGTTCGCCGTCGTGGAGGGTGCCATTCGCGTCGGGCTGATCCTCGGCTATCTGTCCCTGATCGGCCTCATTCCCGACGTGCGGCGCGTCTTTCAGTACCACGGCGCCGAGCACATGACGATCAACGCGTTCGAGTCGGAATGGCCGATCGAGGTGCCCCAGGTGCGCCGCGCGTCACTTCTCCATCCGCGCTGCGGAACCGGCTTTCTGATCGTGGTGCTGGTGGTCAGCGTGGTGCTCTTCTCGCTCGTGGCGCTCCTGCATCCGAATTGGCCGATGCTGATCCTGAGCCGGCTGATCGGAATCCCGGTGATCGCCGGAGTGTCGGTGGAGGCGATCCGATACATGGCACGCCATCGCACCAACGCGATCGTCGCGGTGCTGCTGGTGCCGGTGCTGGCCACCCAGAAGTTCACCACTCGGGTGCCGACCGACGACATGCTGGAGGTCGCCATCGCGGCGTTCAACGCGGCCCGGGAGGGTGAGGCGGCCGCGGCGGCGTGATCGACCGGCTGGAGTCGATCTCCCGCCGCTACACCGAGCTGGAAGAAGAGCTGTCGCGGCCCGAGGTGGTCGCCGACCATGAACAGGTGACCCGTCTCTCAAGGGAGATGGCTGGCATGCGCGACATCGTCGATGCCTACCGCGAATACAGGGCGGTCCAGGGCAGCCTGGCCGATGCCCAGGAGCTGCTCCGCGCGGAGAAGGATCCGGCGATGCAGGAGTACCTGCGCGCCGAGGAGCTGGTCGCCGCCGACCGGCTCGCCGAGATCGAGAAGATGCTCAAGGTCCTGCTCCTGCCGAAGGACCCCAACGATGATCGGGATGTCATCGTCGAGATCCAGGGCGCGGTGGGCGGCGACGAGGCCGAGCTCTTTGCCCGGGACCTCTTCAACATGTACCTCCACTGGGCCCAGGCCAAGGGCTGGAAGGTTGAGATCTTGGATGCCCAGGAGTCAGGTATCGGTGGTTTCAGCAAGGTCGAGTTCGAGATCCAGGGGCAGGGCGCCTACTCGCAGATGAAGTTCGAGGGCGGCGTGCACCGTGTCCAGCGCGTTCCCAAGACCGAATCTCAGGGGCGAATCCACACCTCAGCGGCAACCGTGTCGGTGATGCCGGAGGCCGACCCGGTGGAGATCGACCTGCCCGACAAGGACATCCGAGTCGAGACATCGACCTCAACCGGCCCCGGCGGCCAGAGCGTCAACACCACCTATTCGGCGATCCGGATCACGCACCTGCCGACCGGGCTGGTGGTGTCGATCCAGGACGAGAAGTCCCAGCTCAAGAACCGTGACAAGGCGCTTCGAGTGCTGCGGGCCCGGCTCTACGAGCGCAAGCTCGCCGAACAGCACGCCGAGCAGGATGCCCAGCGCCGGACGATGGTCAGGACGGGTGACCGGTCCGACAAGATCAGGACCTATAACTTCAAGGAGAACCGTGTCACCGACCACCGCATCGACCTGACCCTGCACAAGCTCGACCGAGTGATCCAGGGTGAGCTGTCCGAGCTCGTGGAGGCGCTGATCGCCGCCGATCGAGCGGAGCAGCTGGGTGGTGGTGAAGGGGCGGATTGAACCTGCTCGAGGTCCTCAAGAAGGCCACTGGCTACCTCGAGTCGCACGGCTCCACCTCCCCTCGCCTCGACGCTGAGCTGCTCCTCGCCCATGCCCTGGGAATCCGCCGCCTGGACCTCTACCTGCAGTTCGACAGGCTGCTCCGGGAGGATGAGCTGGTTCCCTACCGCGAGCTCACAGCACGCCGCGGGCGGGGCGAACCTGTGGCCTACCTGGTGGGGCGGCGGGAGTTCATGGCCCTCGACTTCGAGGTGACTGCCGACGTCCTGGTTCCCAATCCCGACACCGAGCTCCTGGTCCAGCGCGCGGTGGAGTGGGGAAGGGGCCGGGGCGGACGCCTTCGGTTCGCCGATATCGGCACCGGCTCAGGCTGCATCGCCGTGGCCGTTGCGCATTACCTGCCGGAGGCGATGGTCGAGGCCACCGACATCTCGGCGGCGGCGGTCGCGGTGGCTCGGCGCAATGTCGCGCGGCATGTCCTGGCCGAGCGCGTCTCGGTTGCCCAGGCTGACCTCATGGCAGGGCTTGACGGCCGGTTCGACGCGATCCTGGCCAACCTGCCCTATCTCGCATCAGATGCCGCGCTGCCGGCCGAGGTCACCGCTCAGCCGGCCGTCGCCCTGTTCGGGGCTGCGAAAGTTGTCAACCGCCTCTTGGCCGAGGCGCCCGGTCGTCTAAAGCCAGGCGGCGTCGCGCTCCTCGAGATCGACCCCGCGATAGTGGATGAGCTGACCCTGGCAGGATTCCAGGGCCACCGGCTGCACCGTGACCTCGGCGGCCACCAGCGTCTGATCGAAGCATGGATCTGACCGAGGCGGTCGCTGCGCTGCAGGCGGGCGAGGTCGTGGCCTTTCCGACCGACACCGTCTACGGCCTGGCTGTTCGGCCGGGCGGTGAGGCGCGTGTGTACGACATTAAGGGCCGGCCGGCCCAGCTGCCCCTGATCCTCATGGTCGCCGCGCCCGAGGAGGCGGCGCCCTACGTCGACATCGATCGCCGAGCCCGCTGGTACATGGAGCGCTGGTGGCCGGGCCCGCTCACCCTGGTCCTGCCGGCCGGGGAGGGCACGCTCGGCGTCCGGATCCCAGACCACCCGCTGGCGCTGGCGCTATTG
>CAXMLP010000103.1:0-1705 GCA_964194225.1 uncultured bacterium
TAGTCGAAGCCGAATTCGTTGTTGGTGCCGTATGTGATGTCGGCCGCGTACGCCTCGGCGCGCGACACCGGCCGGAAGTGCTGCAGCCGCGGATCGGTATGGCTCTCATCGACGTGCGCCGGGTCGTAGATGAGCGATGTGTTGTGAGCGATCACGCCGATCGAAAGCCCCAGGAGGTGGTAGACGGGACCCATCCAGCCGGCGTCCCGACGGGCGAGGTAGTCGTTCACCGTCACCAGGTGGGCGCCCCGTCCACTCAGGCCATTGAGATAGAGCGCAAGGCTGGCGACCAGGGTCTTGCCCTCCCCGGTCTTCATCTCCGCGATCTTGCCCTTGTGCAGGACGATACCGCCCACCAGCTGGACGTCGAAATGGCGCAGGCCGATGGTCCGTTTGGCTGACTCCCGGGTGAGCGCGAACGACTCCACCAGCAGGTTGTCGAGGTCTTCCTCGGCTGCCCGCGGGCGCAGCTCGGCTGAGCGGGCGGTCAGCTCGGCGTCGGAGAGCGCGGCCAGCTCGGGCTCGAGGGCCGTGATGGCTGCCGCGGTCGCCAGGTGATGCCGGACCTCGCGCTCGTTCGGATCAAGCAGCTTGGTGAGAAAGGCCAACTGAGTTAACTGCTCCTCAGGGGATCTGCGGCTCGATGATCACCAGGCTCTCGTCAGCCCGCCGGTAGATCACGTTCACCTCGCCGGTGTCCTCGTCGATGTAGATGTGGAAAATGTGGCCGTTGGCGTCCAGCGCCGCCATGGCCTGGTCGACCGATTCGGCTCTCAAACGCTGTCTTACCCGCTCGGGGCCGTCGATAACCGTAGCTGAAGGGGGGCCGGGCTCGGGCGGTTCCGGCGGGACGCCGGTATGGTGCCGGTCGACGATCTTCTCCTTCAGCTTCACCACCTGCCGATCCACCTTATCGAGAGCGAGGTCGAGGGTGGCTTGCAATCCTCGTCCCCGCTCCTCTGCCTTCAACAGCGGCTTCTTGCGGCCGTCCATGTGGACCAGGATGCGCACCGTGCTGAGAACCTCATCGCCCCTCCTCGATTCGGGCGCGAAGTGGACCTCCGCCTCCAGCACCTTGTCGAAGTGCCGGCTCAGGCGCTTCAGGCGGCGCTCCGTGTAGACCCGCAACCTCGGCGCGAGCTCTTCCGTCCGGTCGTGGATGACAACCTTCAATTCGAAGCCTCCGGCCGGCCACTGATCCCTGGTGCTGTGTGGCCTGAGGTGAGTGTAAGCCGGAGGCTGCGGGCGGCAGGGCGCCCGCTCCGGGCTCAGTGCTGGGGCATCAACCGGGGATCGGGGAAGAGCATCTGGATCTCGGCCGGCAGGGCGAGGCCCATCGCGAACATCCGGTCCAGGATCTTGGGCCTGATGCCGGTCGGTTTGAACTGACCGTGGATCTTGCCGTCCTTGCCGGATCCCTCGGACTCGAACACGAAGATCTCCTGCATCGTGATGATGTCGCCCTCCATGCCGGTGACCTCATTGATCGAGGTGACGCGGCGCGAGCCGTCGCGCAGGCGGCTCAGCTGGCAGAAGATGTTGATGGCGCTCGCCACCTGCTGGCGGATCGCCTTGACGGGCAACTCGATGCCCGACATCAGGACCAATGTCTCAAGCCTGGCCAGTGCGTCACGTGACGAGTTGGCGTGGATCGTGGTCATCGAACCGTCATGGCCCGTGTTCATCGCCTGGAGCATGTCCAGCG
>CAXMLP010000104.1:0-7193 GCA_964194225.1 uncultured bacterium
AGGCCCGCCTCGCGGATGCGCCTTTTCAGGCGGGAGTAGTCATCGGCCTGAGCAGGAGACGAAACCGGGAGGACGGCGCGATCAGACGGACTTACAGCGCGGGTATCAAGCACCAGGCCACTTTACTTGGTGTTTTTGCGCAGCCGCTTGCTGGAATTGGCGCCGCGGGCCCGTTTCAGTGACCACTCGCCGCTGCTGCCGCCGCGTTGCCCGAGCCGGCGGCGGTGAAGCCACCGGTCGACCAGACGAGCCCGAAGGCCAGCGTGCCGGCGAGGACGACCGCCGCCGCAGCGCCCGCCACCAGGCGGCGCCGTCGACGAGGATTCACGTGAGCTCGCGCGACGGTGAGGGTGAGCCAGGTCTCGGCCAATGGCACGTCGTGGGCGGAGACATGGCCCTCCGTCCTGGCTGCCGGCGCGTCCTCCGCCTCAGCGGGCGGCGGCAACTCCAGTTTGTGACGGCGCGGACGAGCGGCCATCGACGTGCTCAGCGCAGCCAGAATCGCGTCGGTGAAGGCTCGCGCGCTCTCCCACCGCTTGTCGGGGTCCTTGTCCAGCCCGCGCAAAAGAACCGCATCCACCTCTTCGCTGAGATCTGGACGGACGGTTGAGGGCGGCGGCGCGGCACGGGTGAGCAGCCCGACCAGCACCTCGGTGACGGTGACTCCCGGAAAGGGCACGGTCCCGGTGAGCATCTGATATGCCATCGCGGCGAGCGAATATTGGTCCGAAGCCGGGCTGATCTTGGCCCCATTGCCCTCCTCGGGGGACATGTACGCGGGCGTGCCCGAGAGGATGCCGGTCGCGGTGGCGGAGGGCTGGTCGAGCAGCCGGGCCAGCCCGAAGTCTGCGATCACGGGCGCGCCGGTCTCGCTCAGCAGGATGTTCGCCGGCTTGATGTCCCTGTGCAGGATCCCCTGCCGGTGCGCGTAGTCGATCCCGGCCGCGATCCCGTTGAGGATCGTCATGGTCTCCGGGTCGGAGAGTGGGCCGGTGGCCATCCGGTCGGCGAGCGAGCCACCCGCGATGTAGTCGAAGACCATGTAGGGAGTGCCCTTCAGCTCACCCGTGTCGAGCACCTGGACGATATTCGGGTGGTCGAGTCGCCGCATCGCTCGTCCCTCGCGGACAAACCTGGCGACCGCCAGCGGATCATGCATGGTGGGCAGGAACTTGATCGCCACCGGGCGCTTGAGCTCGGTGTGCCAAGCGCGGAACACCGAAGCGGAGGCGCCATGCCCGATCTTCTGCTTCAGCTCATACGGGCCGACAATGCTCCCGACCTCGATAAGTCCCATAACCCTCGCCCTGCACTGTCTGCGGGTGAACCGTCAGCGCACGCGCCGGACGGCGTCATTTGGGAGACAGGTGAATTCGCTGTGGCGCCGGCTCTGCCCCGGACCGACGGCTACCGGCAGGTGCCTTGGGTGCAGATAAAGCCGAGTGCGCGGGCGACGTTGGTGAACGCATTCGTGACCTGCTTGCCCATGGTCAGGAGGATGACGATCACCACGATCGACACCAGGACCAGGATCAACGAGTATTCGATCATGCCCTGCCCACGCTGGCTCAGAGGGAGTCGCTTCACGAACCTATTGATGAGTGCCATCTGGGTCTCTATCCGTACTGACGCTCGACAGCACACTTTTATTCGCACAATTTGATTCGACCCCTTTCCGGCCGCCCTTGAAGGCCTTGCCAGCCGTCCCGGCGACGCGCCACATAGCGCTGCTGCGAGGGGTGAATGTCGGCCGTAACAAGAGGATCGCGATGGCTGACCTGCGCAGCCTCCTCACGTCGCTCGGCCTGAGCCAGGTGGCCACCCTGCTGCAGAGCGGCAACGCTCTCTTCACCGCGAAGGTGCCTGACGCCGCCAAGCTGGGGGCCCGCATCGAGGCTGAACTTCAAGACCGATTGGGCCTCGACGTGAGGGTGCTTGTGAGAAGCGTCCCCGAGCTCCGCAACCTGGTTGACCATAACCCGCTGCCCCAGGCCACCGCCGAGCCCTCCCGTTTCTTCCTGACCTTCCTATCAGAGGACCCCGCGCCGGATCGCATTGAATCGATAAGACCGGGGGACTATGCCCCGGACGAATTCCGCTTCGGTGATCGAGCCATCTACGTCTGGTATCGCGACGGGCTGCTCAAATCGCGGCTGACCTACGACCTGTGGGAGAAGCGCCTCGGCATCGTCGCGACGGCTCGCAATTGGAACACGGTGACGCGGCTGGCCGAGCTTGGTGCCTCTTGATTTGGCCGCCACTAGATCGGGAGGGGGACGAATTGCGAGAGGAGAAGCACCAGCCCGAGACCGATCAGCACCACCCCGGCGAGCCGTTCGGCACCCTCGCGGAACCGTTCACCAACCCGCCGCCCGATCGCGAACCCGACCTGCGCCACGATGAACGCTTGGGCTGCGATCAGGATGATTGCCGCCACCACAGGCACGTGGGCCAGCCCCAGCGCAAACCCGATCGCGAGCTCGTCCAGGCTGATGCTGATCCCCAGCCCGATCATGGCAACACCTCCAGTGGAGGCGAGGCGGCGGGCGGTCGTCTCCTCCTTCTTCTCGTCGTTGGCCAGGAGCATGTGAACGCCAATCCCGATCAGCGCCGCCACGGCGACGTAGTCGGCCACCCGCCCGAGAAGGGTGCCCAATGCAGCTCCCACGGCAAGTCCGATCAGTGGCATGCCACCTTCGAAGGCGGCGAACAGGAGACCGAGGCGCAACCGCTGCGTCCCGCTCAGCCCGATCATGCCGAGGGCAGCCGCCACGGCAAATGTGTCAAGGCCGAGCGGCAGGATCAGCGCGAGGAGCCGGACCATACGTCTGTGCCCATATTCACAGACGCGCAGATGTATAGTGCCGCCAAAATGGCAGCCCGCCACCTGCAACAGCCGCTGAGCGCCCTCCCTGCCGGCGAGGAGGCTACGAACGCTGCTGGGGCCCTGGCCGCATTCACAATCCGAGCCGCCTGACCCTGCCGGGGCCCTGGCCGCAATCACAATCCGGGCCGCCTGAAACTGCTCACCCTTCTGGTCGGAGCAGCCGCCGCGGTCGGCCTAATTCATTCCATCCTTCCCGACCACTGGGTGCCGCTCGCGGTGGTGGCTCGAACGCAGCGGTGGAGTCTCATCCGTGTGGCAAGAATCAGCGGTCTCGCCGCGGGCGGCCACGTCCTCGCCTCCCTACTCCTGGCCGGTCTCATCGCGCTGCTGGGCCTTCGCTTCCAGCAGGCGATCAACACCCAGCAGGGCCACATCGTCGGCGCGGTCCTGGTGATCACCGGGCTCGCCTTTCTGATCTGGGGCCTGACCGGTCATGGCCACGGCCATGATCACGACGACAAGGGACACGGCGGTGCTCATCGCCATGAGGGCGGCGAGGGCCACGAGCACGACCATGAGCATGGCGTTGACCACCGGGAGCCCTCGCCTGTGCCTCCGGCCACGATTCCCGCGGAACCCCACGCACACGGTGTCTCCCACCATGCTGAAGCCGATGCGGGGGCGGCCGAGCATGAACACGAGCACGCCCATGCCGCGCAGATTCACTCTCACCCACACAGCCACGAGGCATATCTGTTGAATCGCCAGGCGGTTCTGGCCGAGCGGTCTCAACAGCGATCCCTGGCGGCTCGGCTGGCGGTGATCGCCGTGCCTTTCGGAGTCGCCGCCTCACCTGACCTGACGATCCTTCCGGTTGGCCTGGCGGCGAGCGCCTACGGAGGCGGTGCGGTGGCAGCTGTCCTGGGAGTGTTCGCAGTGGTGACAATGGCGACCTTTGTTGGCCTCACCGTCGTCGCCACCGCGGTCGGCTACCAGTTCCGGGGCGAGTGGCTGGAGAAGCACGCCACAACGATCACGTCGCTGGTCCTCATCGCGATCGGCGTCGTCGCCTACGCCGGCTTCTAGCTGATCCCAATTCGGAATTGAGTTGGAGAGTGGATCTGCCCGTCAACTTCCCGCGAGGAGGACCGCGCCGACCAGCGCCAAACCGATCCCGGCCAGTTGCCTCCGATTGGATTTCTCGCGCAGCACAAGGATTCCGAGAACCCCGGCGAGGGCCGGGCTGGTGGCCACCAGCGGAACGACGACCGCGGCAGGACCCTCCGCCAGGGCCAGCAAATACCCGATCGTGGCAACTCCGGCCACGCCATAGGCGATGATCGTGAAAGCTGCCGGCCGGCCGGATAGATCGCTGCGCCGCCACCGCCAGGCCGGCGCGAGAAAGAGTCCCACGGCGACCTGGACGGTGGCCCCCATGAGGAGCAGCGCTGACGGCCCCGCAGGCGTGACCACCAGTTTGGCGATGAAGGCGCCGACGCCCTGCAGCAGGAGAGACGCGATGGCCAACCAGAACCAGCCGATTCGTCCCTCGCCGTGCTTCGGCCCGGCGCTGATCAGAAGTACGCCGACGGGCGCCAATGCAATGCCGAGATAGCCGATCCATCCCAGATGCTCGTGAAGGAGACTGATTGCCAGGAGCGCCGTCAAAGCCGGGCTCAAAGCGGTCAGGGGTGACACGGCGCCGAGCGGCCCCCGCCGAATCGCCACGGTGGTCACGCCGAAGGTGATTGCCATCAGGCAGGCGAGTCCAAACGCGGGCGGCAACTCGCTCAGAGTGGGGGGCCGAAACAGGAGGTAGGGCGCGTACGTGATGAGCGAGACGACAGCGCTCAGGAGGTAGAACTTCCGGACGCCCAGCGAGCTGAGCGCTACCTTGCTGAGCAGCCGCTGGCCGGTCCAGGCAACTAGGGCAAACAGCGCCAGGGGCAACCAGGGGTGCATCTGACAGCAGTATTGCTGGCGCGCTCTCGCGACTGAGAAGAGTTCCGGCCCGCTGAGCCGGCGTCAACGGGACCAATCACCCCATTGTGTGATGGCCGTCACGGTTGAGCGCGGCCGGCGCCGGTAGGGTTGACGGAGATGGCACCAACCGGCCGCCTCGATCGCATTTTCAAAGCCACAATGGTGACTCGGAGCGCGGGAGGAGAAAGGCTGCTCAGGGGTTGGCACGGGATGCGAAGGTGATCTCGGCATGGCGTTGAGGGATGCGAAATGAGTAAGGGGCGGCCGCGGCGCGCGGACGTTCGTCGAAGCTGGGGCGGGAGTGCGCCGCAGCCCGGGCCGGTGGGTAGGTCCAACCCTGAGCGCACGCGGGGAAAAAGGAGCCAACTGCGCAGCTGGAAGCCTCACCAGTTCCTCGGCTACGGAGCACTCGCAGTGCTGGTTGTCGCAGCGCTCTTCCTGCTGGTTCGGTCGGCCGGCCAATCCTCGCCGAAGCCTGTCTCAGCGCGCGATTTCAGGATCGTTGCATATCAGGGCGACGACGTACTCGGTGGCCACGAATCCGTCTTCTCACACCTGACCGGTCAGGGCAAGCCGGTGGTCCTCAACTTCTTCGCCGGGCTGTGTCCTCCGTGCCGGGCTGAGATGCCGGGCTTCCAGAGGGTTGCCGATGAATTTCAGGGCAGGGTGCTGTTCGTGGGGGTCGACATTGGACCCTTCGTCCAGCTTGGCAGCCATGAGGACGCCCGCTCGCTGCTCTCGCAACTGAAGATGCGTTATCCGGCGGCGTATGCAGTCGATTCCGCTCCGCTGACGATCTTCGGCGTCCAGAGCATGCCCACCACCGTGCTGTTCGACAGCCGGGGCGTGGTGGCCGAGACCCAGAGCGGCATCCTGACCGAGACGCAGCTGAGGGAAAAATTGAAGCGACTGACCGGCGGGTGACGATCACGTCTGCGTCCGGCAGTCGAGAGGCCCGCTCGCAGCCTCCTGTCGGACGAACGCTTGTGGGGCTGGCCGCGGTAGTCGGCGCGCTGGCGGTGTCGGTCACGGTCGCTCTGGCGCTGGGGCCCGAGTCCGGTGGCCTGAACCGGGCCGAGCAGCTGTCTGCCACGGCAGCCAGCTCCCTGTCCCGCGTGGCTCGATTGCTCCCTTTTGGTTATGCCTTCGGGGCAGGGATGGTTTCGGCGGTGAACCCCTGCGGCTTCGCGTTGCTGCCCGGCTACCTGGGCCTCTACCTCGGCCGAGAAGATGACGCCACCGCTAAGAGGCGGGTGGCCCGGGCCGCCCTCCTGGGCCTGACCGTGACCGTGGTGTTCGTGGCCATGTTCAGCCTGACGGGACTGGCTCTCGCGCTTGTCGGGGCCGCCCTGGGGAATTACTTCCGCTGGGCCGGGCTGGCGGTCGGCCTCCTGCTGGTGCTCGCCGGCGGCGTGATCATCAGCGGCCGCCACCTCTACCTCGGGCTCGGTCAGCGGCAGGGCGACCGCCTCGCGGGCGCCGCCCATTCACGCGGAATCCGGGGCTATGCCGCCTATGGGATGGCCTACGCTCTCGGCTCGCTGGGATGCACGCTGCCGATCTTCCTGGCGGTGATCGGAATCGGCCTGGTCTCCGGCGGGCCGGCCGGCGCCGCCATCCAGCTGGCCCTCTACGGACTGGGCATGGGGACGGTTCTGGCGCTGCTTGCGCTCGGGGCCGCCCTGTTTCAGCATGCAGCGCTGCGGCGGCTTCGCCACCTGGGAGGACTGGTCGAACCTTTGGGCGCGGTCCTGTTGCTGGTGACCGGCGCCTACGTCGTCTTTTATTGGCTCAGTCCGGGCGGCGTGCTTGCCGCGATCGGGGTCTCGGCAGGCCCACACGCATGAGCCGCGCACCGGTCGAAAGGATGTTGGGGGGAGCCCTGCTCATGATCCTGGCAGCGGCCTGCACGACCGGGCATTCCGGCCCATCTGCTCGCGGCAACACTGACGAGTTTGCGTCGACAGGTGTCAGCCAGGAGGGTTGGAAGACTGACTTCAGCAAGCACAGCATCCCGCTGCGTGAGATCACCAGCGGCGGGCCGCCGCGGGATGGCATTCCGCCCCTCGACAAGCCCCGCTTTGTCAGCGCTGCCGAAGCCGCCGGATGGCTCAAGGGGAGGGAGCCGGTGGTCGCGTTCACCCTTGGGTCAGAGCAGCGTGCATATCCGCTTCAGATCCTGATCTGGCACGAGATCGTCAACGACCAGGTCGGCGACCGGCCGGTCACAGTGACCTTCTGCCCGCTCTGCAACACCGCAATCGCCTTCGATCGGCGGGTCGCCGGCCGCGTGCTCGACTTCGGAACGACGGGAAACCTCAGCAAGTCGGACCTGATCATGTGGGATCGGCAAACCGAGTCGTGGTGGCAGCAGGCGACCGGG
>CAXMLP010000105.1:0-2227 GCA_964194225.1 uncultured bacterium
GCCCCCACCGCCGCCACCGCCGCCGGTGGTGCCGTTCAGTGAGCGACCTGTAGATCAGTCCGTCGGGGTTTTCATCCCCGCCGCGCGAGTGACAGGTATCGCCGCCTACCCCAACGCAAAGGCCGGCTGGAGTGCCACATCCACACTCACCTTCGACGATTGCGCAAGCGCTCCCCAGATGCAGGCCGTGGTGGACGCCCTGGCCCAGGTGCGGCGGCCGGGCATCTTTTTCATCACCGGCCAGTGCCGAGATCACTACCCGTGGCTGGTCGACGCCCTTATCGGGGCCGGCCACCAGGTCTGCAACCACACCTACAGCCACGCGAACCTGACCAAGCTGACCGACGCCGGAATCAGGGCCCAGATCGGCGGCGGTGTCTGGGCAGGCTGTCCCTACTTCCGGCCGCCATTCGGCGCCACTGACTGGCGGGTGGCGCAGATCGCCCGCGAGTACGGCCTCACCCAGATGCTCTGGGATGTCGATTCGCGAGACTGGGCAGGGGCTTCCTCGGAGGCCATGGCAGCCGTCGCCCGGGCGCGCGGCGGGGTGATCCTGTTCCACCTTCACGGATTCGCCACCGCTGACGCGATCCGGCTGCTCGGCTGAGAAAACCCACCTCGCATACCTCATTAAACTTGACAGTGGTTGTATCAGTTTTTATAATTCTCTCATGGCGGATTTGGTTGAGGAGAGTGATGCCGCCCAGGCCGATCGTGCCCGGCCCGCCGGCGAGGTGGATCTCGGCACCCAGCTGGAGGACATCATCACGCACATATTTCACTGTGAGGCGTGGCAGCGGGTCGAAGATCGAATCGACCTTGCGGTGAGGATCCTGCCCGAATCGCGCTGAGCCGAGCTGGCACCACTTTCGCTCGCCAATGATCCGAAGGGGGCCTGGCCTACGTATCCCTTGAACATGCGAGCCCAGGTAGCCACAGCGGTGTTCACAGTCCTAACCGTCCTGATCGTCGGCTGCGGGTCGTCCCCGGCCGCGAGCGCGACTCCGCCACCGGCAACGGCCACCTCCACCCCCACCGCCGCGGCTAGTCCATCGGCAGCAGCCGCCGCGGTGAGCCCGGCGACCGCCGGAGCGATGACAACCGTAACCGAGGTCAACGCGGCGGGAATGGGCGGTGCGTTCAGCCCGGCCTCCATCTCCATCCGCGCTGGTGACAGCGTCGAGTGGGTCAACAAGAGCGGCAACATCCACAACGTGACGTTCCCGGACATGCACTCACCGGTGATGTTCGCCGGGGACAAATGGACGGCCACCTTCAGCAAGCCCGGAACCTACAAGTACACCTGCACTTACCATCCCGGCATGGACGGCGTCGTCGTCGTCAGCTGACCCGCCTCCCGCCCGCCGCGAGGCCCTCAGCCGGCGATGCCGTGCTGAGCTAGGTGCTCCCGGAATCCCATCGGTTTGAAACCGAAGCTGCGCTCCACCGAGTCAAGCTGGGTTGCGTTCTCAAACGAGAACAATTCGAGAGTTGCGGGGACCAGGGGCGGCTTGGGCAGGGCCATCGACATCAACCTTGCCTGGATACCGGCGACGGGCATGGGAAGCGGAACGAGCGCCCGCCGGATGCCCAGGGTGGCGCAGATCGTCTTGAGGATCTCCCTGAAGGTGGCATATTCGGCACCCCCGAGCGGGATGGCCTCACCGGCGTGGAATTTCTCATCGAGGCTGGCGACCAGGCAGGTGACCAGGTCCTCGATCCAGAGCGGCTGGAAGCGAAGGTCGGGGCCGCCCATCACCGGCAGCACGGGCGAGACCCGGGCGAGCCGGGCCAGAGCGGCGATGAACTCGGCCCGGTCACCGAAGAGGACTGACGGTTGGAGGATCACCCACGGCAGGCCGCTTTGCCGAACCGCCTCCTCCATCCCCCACCGCGTGGCCATGTAGGTTCCCGCCGGCGCCGGCTTGGTGCCCAACCCCGACAGCAGAACGATTCGGCCCACCTTGGCCTCACGGGCGGCCCGCATCAGGTTGCCGGTGCCCACCCGATTGATCTTGTCGTAGGCGTCGAGATAGGGCTCTTTGAGGTTGGCTGTGAGGGCCGCCGCATGGATGACCGCGGTGACCCCGTGGAGAGCCGTCGCTAGCGATTCCGGGCGGGTCAGGTCAGCCTGACGGGCTTCAACACCCTGGGGCAGTCGTGCCCGCGCCGCGTCCCGAACCAAGCCGCTGACCGGTTTCCCGGCGGCCGCCAGCCGCTTTATGAC
>CAXMLP010000106.1:0-2459 GCA_964194225.1 uncultured bacterium
GGGGTAGGCCGGCCACCGGAGCGATCGCCAGCCAGCCGAGCCAGCTGAGCTCAACGAGCAAAAGAGGCCCCGGTCCCCAGGTGAGGCTGTAGGCACCGGCCAGCCAGAGCGCTGCGGCGGCGACGAGGACTCGGGGTGAGCGGTCAGCAGCCACTGCCAGCCAGGCTGGAAAGGCGAGCACCGCGAAGTCCTGGAGTGACACGTACGGAGTGACCAGGAGCGACCCGAGCAGGCCGGCCGTGAGTACGTGCGGCATTGACCTGTGGCGCCAGGCAGCGACGGCGACCAGGCTGACAACCCCGATCTCGGCGGCGATCGCAGGCCACCCGCCGCCGACGCTGCCGGCGAGGCTGTAGGTCTTTCCGATCTGCCAGCTCGAGGCGACGCGGAGTGCGTCCAGCCAGCCGTGCCAGCCGGCCGGCCCGAGCATGACCGCGCTGAGGATTGCGATTGGCACGGCCGCTGCCAGGAACCCGGCGAGCGGGCGCAGCCGCCAACCGCAGAGGAGAGCGACCGGGATAAGGAGACCCAACTGGGGCTTCAGGGCGACCGCGGCCGCCAGCACCGCTCCCGCGGCAATGCCGTCGCCGCGCCGATCGAGCCACACGGCCCCGACCAGCGCGGCTCCGATGAGGAATGCCGGCTGGCCGAGAAGCAGCGCGAAGAAACCCGGGAACCAGGCCACGAAGGCGAACAGCAGGAGCCGGCCGAAGCGGTCGTGGCCGACGCCGCTGAGCCACCAACCGGCAACGATCGCGGCCATCAGGGCGAGGCTCCAGAGCAGGCGCGCCACCCCGAACGGGAGCTGAGCCAGCGGAAGGGATAGAGCAGTCAGGGCGGGGGGGTTGAGGTAGGGCGACCAGAGCGCCCCCGGTCCCAGCGCCCGGACCGCCGCATCCTGGAGGGCGAAGTCGTAGATGTGCGGGAAGCCGAACTGCTGAGCGACCTTCGCCGACGCGTAGTACAAGCGGAAGTCGGTTCCGAAGGGGCTCAGGGCAAAGCTGAGCGCCCAATAACCGATCGCCCAGCAGGCGATTGCGAGCGAGGCCAGGTAGGCCACCAGCTCGCCCCGCCGCCGGAACCACTGGAGTGCGCGCCCTGGCATATCTGGCCGGCGATTGTGGCAGAACGCGCCGTCACCGGCCAGTCATTTCCGGGACCCAGCTTCATGACCGCCAGATGACCCCGGAATAACGCCGCCTCAACTTCGCTCAGAGCTTTAATGGCCAGCCCGTGACCAGCCAGCCTCTTCTCTCCCCGGACGGCCTCCAGTGGTATGACGGGTCGGCCTGGCGATCGCTGCTCTCGCCCGACGGTGAGAGCCGCTGGAACGGCAGCGGCTGGGTCGCCCTGGCAGGGCCGGCAGCTCCCACCACAACCCTGTCCCGATCACGAAGACTGCTGCTACTGATCGCCGGCGCCGGTCTGGCCGTCTTAGTGCTGGCCGCCTACCTGATGGTGACGGCCCTTCACCCCGGCTTAGTCTTCGTCAGCAGCGGAGCCGATTCGGCAGCTCAGTTTCAGGCCGAGATGCGGTATCGCACGGTCTACACGCGCGCCGCCACCACGGTGAGACGGGACTCGGTCCCTTTCGCCGCCACCGCGACCTCTCCCGGAGTTTGCAATCGCGGCGGCAGCAAGCAGAACTGCTTCGACACCGACGTCCGCGTTCAGGCTGATCTGCAGGCCCTTCTCCGCGATATCGGTCAGGTTCCGACGCCCGATCGCTACCGGGTGGCCGACGCCGATCTCAAGGCCGGACTCCGGCTGACCATCGAGGCTCTCACCCTGCGCAACCAGGCGATCGCCTCCAACGACCCGAATGCCTCCTTTGCAGCCAGCAACCAGTCGTTCAGCGCGGGCCTGGCGCTGCTGGAAAAGGCCGCCCGAGAGTTTCCAGTCGACAGCCGGCCGGAACCCAGCCTGGTCTGAACCACGTGGCAGTCCGAGCCGGAGCCGACCTCTACCTCGACCAGGCCCGCTGGCTGACGGCTGAGGGCAGGCTGGCCGACGCCCGCGAGCTTCTCGGCCGGGCCCTGTTGGAGGATCCCGAGGATTCCTACCTGCGGACAGAGCTGGCAGCCGTCCTGCTCACGATGGGAAATCCAGGGGCGGCGCTGACCGAAGCCACGGCTGCGATCGCCCTGGCTCCCCAGGTCGAGTGGCCTCACCGCCTGGCCGCCTTCGCCTGGCTTCAGCTGGGTTCTCCGGGGGAGGCGCTGGCGCAGGCCGACGCTGCCCTCGGGGCAGATCCGTCGAGCGCGCACGCACTAAAGGCGCGTTTCGAGGCCCAACTCGCCCTGGGCCTGCCGTTCAGCGCCATGGAGACCGCGCGCATCGCACGCGAGATGGCGCCCGACGACATCTGGCCCAGGGTAGACCAGGCCCGGGTGGCCCTGGCAACGGGGCGCGGCGAGGAGGCGGAGGCGCTGCTCCGCTCGGTCCTCGACCGCGCTGCG
>CAXMLP010000107.1:0-2667 GCA_964194225.1 uncultured bacterium
GCCGCGTTTGGTTTCGATTCCAGACAACCCATATGGGCCCGGCGCAGCCGGGCCAACGCGCCTTGATTTTTCGGCATGGCCTGGGCGACCTTTGAGTCCGGCCTTTCTGCTGCTTCCGCTCTTTGCTCTGATCGCGAGCCAGCTCTTCTACGCTTTCTGGCCGTATTCCGCGCGCAACTATCCGGCGATCTTGATGTTGAGCGCGGTCGGGTTCGCCGCTGGCCAGCTCTGGGGGTTTGCCGGCCTGCCCAGCTTTCGACTTGGGGAGGGGAACCTGCTGCCCGGTCTCTTGTTCGCGGCGGCCCTGCAACCGCTGGCGCCCAGGCTGGCAATACACTTTCGCTAGCGGGACACCACGTTTCAGCCGTGTCCGCAGGAGGTATTGAAGCATCGAGAACTTCACGTTCTTCGCGCTCGGCGTGCTGGCGCTGGTCCTGGCCCTGTTTCTGGCCGGGGTCCTGATCCGCCTGACGCGCACGCTGCGAGCGGTCGAGGAGTTGGTGATGACGGCGACCGAGGAGATGAGAGAGACACTGCCTGAGGTGCGTCAGAGCATTGGGCATGTCAACGACATCACCGCCGGGGTCAACGTGGGTCTGCGAGCGGTCGGCACGGGCGTCTCTGATATCGGCGGCCGGGTCGGCGGTTCCCTGCGGGGACCCGCGAACAGCGCGGCGGCGGCGGCCCACGGTCTGCGGGTGGGCGTCGGGAGCCTCTGGAATTCATTGATCGAAGGAGACAGGCGAATTGGCTAGAGAGGACGGAGACGGCGGCGGCGGCTTCGGTTGGGGGTTCTTCCTCGGTGGCGTCATCGGCTTCGCGGCGGGCGCCTACCTCGCCTCGGGTCCGGGCCGCGACCAGGTGGACAGCCTGCGGACGCGGACCATCGAGCTGACCGGTTCCGGCGAGCTGCAGGGAAAGGCGCGCGAATACGCCCAGCGGGCTCGCACCGTCGTCAACGATCCTGACCATCCGGTCGGCAAGGCGATTCGCGACGGGGTCGCGGCGACCCGCCGGCGCCGCCAGGAGCTGGAGAGCCAGCCGCCGGCTCCTCACTCAGCGAGCAATCCGTCCGGTACCGAGAACGGCAAGCCGGACGCTTAGCCAGGCCCCCTATGAGAACCACTTCCCGCAAGGTCCTGGCCGAACTCAAGCTGGTCGCCCAGCCGGAGATGATCTCGACGGCCAAGCGCACCGCGACGGCACTTGGCAGTCTGGTCGGGTTCAGCCTCGAGGACATCGACGAGCTCAACATTGCCGTCGCCCAAGCCTGCGACAGCGCGATCGTCGCCGGCCGCGAAGCCTGGGGTGACGATGCCACTCTCAAGCTCACCTTCTGGTCCACCGACCGGGGCCTTGAGGTGGAGGTGCAGGCGGTGCAGCCAAGGGCTGTTCAGCCCAAGGCCGCTCAACTGCCCGCCGCTCGGCCGGCGGTGCCCGCGGTGGTCCGTGACGAAGCCTTCGAGCGCATGGCCCACGAGATGATCCGTTGCTTCGTCGACGACTTCAGACCGGCGCTGGGGCCCCATCGGGTCCGCTTCAAGCTCGTCAAGTACCTGCTTGGGTAGCGGGCAACAGATTCCGCGTGAGGAGCTCAGGGCTCTTCATCGCGAGTACCGGGCGAGCAGCGACTCAGCGGAGAAGGACCGCATCCGCGAGCGCCTCGTCGAGGGCTACCGCAGCCTCGTCTACTTCCTCGCCCGAAAGTTCATCAATCGCGGGGAGCCGCTCGACGACATCGTGCAGGTGGGCTTTCTCGGCCTGATCAAGGCGATCGAACGCTTCGAGCCTGAGATGGGCAACGAATTCACCACTTTCGCCACGCCCACCGTCACCGGCGAGATCAAGCGGTATTTCCGCGACAAGGGCTGGGCGATCCGCTTTCCCAGGCGGCTGCAGGAGCTTTACCAGCAGGTGGTGCGGACCAATGAGGAGCTGAAGAAGGAATTGAGCCGCACGCCGCGCGTGGCGGAGATCGCCGAGCGCCTCAAGGTGTCCGAGGAAGAGGTGCTCGAGGCTATGGAGATGAGCCCGGCCCACGCGCCGGTGTCGTTGAGCGCCACCATCGGGTCCGATTCCGGTGAGGACGGCCGGTCCCTGTTCGAATCGCTCGGCAATCCAGACCCCAACCTCGACAGGGTCGAGATGCGGGATGTCCTGCGCCGTGCCATGGCGCATCTCACCCCCCGGGAGCGCGCGATCATGGCCATGCGTTTTTACGAGGAGATGTCCCAATCGGAGATCGCCAAACGATTGGGCATCTCGCAGATGCATGTTTCCCGACTGCAGCGGGCTGCCCTGGAGCATCTTCGGGAGAAGCTGCCGGCGGAGGCCGAGTAGCGCCGCCGCAGCCCGGCCGGGACCTTCCCGCCCGCGGGTTAGACTTACGCCGCACCACGGCATGACCGGGAACGAAATTCGAACACGTTTTCTAGAGTTCTTCGCCAGCCGGGATCACCTGATCCTCCCCAGCGCGCCGCTCATCCCCGAAAGGGACCCGACGACGCTGCTGATCTCGGCCGGCATGCAGCCGCTCAAGCCCTACTACCAGGGCGTGAGCCGCCCGCCCGCGCCAAAGCTCGTCAGCGCTCAGAAGTCATTTCGCACGGGTGACATCGATGAGGTCGGTGACCTCACCCATCACACCTTCTTCGAGATGCTGGGGAA